>JAYUSP010000433.1:0-3662 GCA_043755615.1 Betaproteobacteria bacterium | reverse complement strand
CGGGGTGCTTTTCCCGATGGCGGAGGGAGCGGGATTCGAACCCGCGGGGGGCTGTTAACCCCCACACGCTTTCCAGGCGTGCGACTTAAACCGCTCATCCATCCCTCCGGAAATGTGATCGAAGACCGGCGCACAGTTTAGCCGACGGTCTGCAGCGCCTTTTCGCGCAGCCACTCCATGAGCACGTAGTCGAGCGCGCGGGCGTGGGTCGATTCCATCACCACCGGCGGCGCGCAGCCGGCTTCGTAGGCTTCTTTCCAGCGCAGCGCGCAGACGCACCAGCGGTCGCCGGGTTTGAGGCCGGCAAATCGGGCCTGCGGGCGCGGCGTGATGAGATCGTTGCCACGCTCCATCTGGAAGTTCAGGAACGCGACGCTGACCTTGCAGCAAATGACATGGCTGCCCCGGTCGTGGTCGTCGGTGGTGCAGCAGCCGTCGCGCAACCAGCCGGTGAGCGGGTCGTAGGAGCAGGGCACCAGCTCTCCGCCGAGCACGTTGTGCAGCAACGTGGTCACGGTTTGCCCGGGCTCTTGATGAGCGCCATCGCGGTCGCGATGAGTGCCGAGACTTCGCTCATGTTGCCGGGCACAATCATCGTGTTGTTGACCTTGGCCAAGTGGCCATAAGCGTCGACCGCGCGTTCGGCAACTTTCAGCTGCACCGCCTGCTCACCGCCGGGGGCCTGGATCGCCGCGGCGATCTTGCGGATCGCATCAGCCGTGGCGTCGGCCACCGCGGTGATCGCCGCGGCCTCGCCTTGCGCGTTGTTGATCTCGGCCTGCTTTTCGCCTTCGCTGCGCGCGATGAAAGCTTCGCGCTCGCCAGTGGCGATATTGATCTGCTCCTGGCGCCGGCCTTCTGACGCGGCGATGAGCGCGCGCTTCTCGCGCTCGGCAGTGATCTGCGCCTGCATGCTGCGCAGGATCTCCGCCGGCGGCGTCAGGTCCTTGATCTCGTAACGCAGCACCTTGACGCCCCAGTTCTGCGCCGCTTCGTCGAGTGCTTCGACCACCGAGGCGTTGATCAGGCCGCGCTCTTCGAAGGTCTTGTCGAGTTCCATCTTGCCGACAACGCTGCGCAGCGTGGTCTGCGCCAGCTGGGTGATGGCGGTCATGTAGTCGCTCGAGCCGTAACTCGCGCGCATCGGGTCGGTGACCTGGAAGAACAGGATGCCGTCGACCTGCAACTGGGTGTTGTCCTTGGTGATGCAGACCTGGCTCGGCACATCCAGCGGCACTTCCTTGAGCACATGTTTGTAGGCCACACGTTCGATGAAGGGGATCACGAAGCTCAGGCCCGGGGTCAGCGTGCGGTCGTATTTGCCCAGGCGCTCGACCACAAACGCATGCTGCTGCGGCACGATCTTGATCGTGCGGATGATGAAGATGACCGCGATGATGGCGATGATGAGGGCGATTTCCATGGACGCTTTCGAGGGTTCGGTGGGGTCGTTCGGTGGGGTCGTTCGGTGAGGTCGTATGGAGGCGGGCGGTGGGGCCGTTCGGGCGGTGCGCGTGATCGGGTGGTGTCGTCGGGTCGTGGCCTTCAGCGCGGCGCGACATCGAGCCGGCTGCCATGCACGGCCACGATGACATGGCTGCCGGGCGCCGGCGGGCCGCTGCCGACATGACGCACCGACCAGGCGGCGCCGCGGTATCGGACGCGGGCTTCACCGTCGGCTCCCCAGGCGTCGACCTGCACTGCTTCGCCGATATCGAGGTTGACGTCGCGGTTGGCGGCAGCGTCGGGTCTGGCCGGCGAGCGCGAGCGCCTGACATACCAGCCCGCGGTGGCGCCGCCGCCGACCACAGCGGCGGCAACGAGCTGCACCGTCGACGTCATTCCGGCATGGGCGGCGATTGCTGCGGCGGCGCAACCCAGCGCCAGCATCAACAAATAGAACGTGCCGGTGAGCAGTTCGGCGGCGACCAATACACCAGTGAGCATCCACCACCAGGTTGCAGCGCTGAAGTCCATGCGTCTCCTTCGATCGACAACAAGCGAACCAAGTTCGCGGCCGAGTGTAGCCAGCCGGGCACAGCCGCGGCCCGCCGAGCCTGGCATCACCCTACACTTCGCGCCCTCTCTTGCCCTCTCTCATTCACCGGGTGTGCCCGGCCGCAGGACGCCATGACGCTCAAGTTCCGCTTTCCGCTGGTCATCATCGACGAAGATTTCCGCTCCGAGAACACCTCGGGCTTGGGCATCCGCGCACTGGCGCAGGCAATCGAAAAAGAGGGCTTCGAGGTGCTCGGTGTCACCAGCTATGGCGACCTGTCGCAGTTTGCGCAGCAGCAGAGCCGGGCCAGCGCCTTTATCCTGTCGATCGACGACGAGGAGTTCACCCCCGGCCCCGAGCTCGACCCGGCGGTGCTGAACCTGCGCAAATTCATCGAAGAGATCCGGCGCAAGAACAGCGACATCCCGATCTACATCTACGGCGAGACGCGGACGTCGCAGCACATCCCGAATGACATCCTGCGCGAGCTGCACGGCTTCATCCACATGTTCGAGGACACGCCGGAGTTCGTGGCGCGGCACATCATCCGCGAAGCCAAGAGTTATCTCGACGGCCTGGCGCCGCCGTTCTTCAAGGCGCTGGTCGACTATGCGCAGGACGGCTCCTATTCCTGGCATTGCCCCGGCCACAGCGGCGGCGTGGCGTTCCTGAAGAGCCCCGTCGGCCAGATGTTCCACCAGTTTTTCGGCGAGAACATGCTGCGCGCCGATGTCTGCAATTCGGTCGACGAACTCGGCCAGTTGCTCGACCACACCGGCCCCGTCTACCAGAGCGAAAAGAATGCCGCGCGCATCTTCAACGCCGACCACTGCTTCTTTGTCACCAACGGCACCAGCACCAGCAACAAGATGGTCTGGCACCACACGGTGGCGCCGGGCGATGTCGTCGTCGTCGACCGCAACTGCCACGTCAGCATCCTGCACGCGATCATCATGACCGGGGCGGTGCCGGTATTCCTGCGCCCGACGCGCAACCACTTCGGCATCATCGGGCCGATCCCGCAAGAAGAGTTTTCGCCGGCGACGATCCAGCAGCGCATTGCCGGCAACCCGCTGCTCGCGGGTGTCGACCCGAAGACGGTCAAGCCGCGCATCCTGACCTTGACGCAGAGCACCTACGACGGCGTGCTCTACAACACCGAGACCATCAAACACGCACTCGACGGCTATATCGCCAACCTGCACTTCGACGAAGCCTGGCTGCCACACGCGGCGTTTCATCCGTTTTACGGCAGCTTCCACGCGATGGGCAAAAAGCGCGCGCGGCCGAAGGACCAGGTCGTGTTCGCTACGCAGAGCACGCACAAACTGCTGGCTGGTTTGAGCCAGGCATCGCAGGTGCTGGTGCAGGACGCACAAAACGTCAAGCTCGACCGCCACCTCTTCAACGAGGCCTACCTGATGCACACCAGCACCAGCCCGCAGTACGCGATCATCGCCAGTTGTGATGTCGCCGCGGCGATGATGGAGCCGCCCGGCGGCACCGCGCTGGTTGAAGAAAGCATTGCCGAGTCGATGGACTTCCGCCGCGCGATGCGCAAGGTCGACAACGAGTACGGCCGTGACTGGTGGTTCAAGGTCTGGGGCCCCGACAGGCTTGCTGCCGAGGGCATCGGCCGCGCCGCGGACTGGACGCTGAAGGC
>JAYUSP010000432.1:0-3663 GCA_043755615.1 Betaproteobacteria bacterium | reverse complement strand
TTGGGGCCCACATCCATGGCTTGCGTGTACACGGCGGTCTCCTACTTGGGGCGTTTGTCGACCACGCGGCGGGCCTTGCCGACCAGCGTGCGCTCGATCGAATCCGGCGCGCCCACGTGAACCTGCGCGCTGACGCCGATGCCCGACTTGATGCGGCCCTGCAGCTCGCGCGCAATGGCTGCACCATCGGCGTGCACATGCGCGCTGGCGAGTTCACAGCGCACCTCCAGCTCGTCAAGCAAGCCTTCTCGCGTCACCACCAACTGGTACTGCCCGGACAACTGGCCGTGCTGCAGCACCAGCTCTTCAACTTGCGTGGGGAACAGGTTGACGCCGCGGATGATGAGCATGTCGTCGCTGCGCCCCACGATCTTGCCCATGCGCCGCATGCTGCGCGCGCTGGGCGGCAGCAGCCGGGTCAGGTCGCGGGTGCGGTAGCGGATCACCGGCAGCGCTTCTTTGCTCAGGGTCGTGAAGACCAACTCACCCTCGGCCCCGTCGGGCAACACTGCGCCGGTATCGGGATCGATGATCTCGGGATAAAAATGGTCTTCCCAGATCACCGGGCCGTCCTTGGTCTCGACACATTCGTTGGCCACGCCCGGGCCCATGACTTCGCTCAGGCCGTAGATGTCCACCGCGTCGATATCGGCGGCGGCTTCGATCTCGGCGCGCATCGCCTCTGTCCAGGGCTCGGCACCGAAGATGCCCACGCGCACCGACATCCGGCGCGCTTCGAGCCCCTGGCGGCGGTACTCCTCGATCAGCACCTGCATGTAGCTCGGCGTGATCATGATGATGTCGGGCTTGAAATCCTCGATCAGCTGGACCTGCTTTTCGGTCTGCCCGCCCGACATCGGGATCACCGTGCAGCCCAGCCGCTCGGCGCCGTAATGCGCGCCCAGGCCACCAGTGAACAGTCCGTAGCCGTAGGCGACATGGACCATATCGCCGGGGCGGCCACCCGAAGCGCGGATCGACCGGGCGACCAGGTCGGCCCAGGTGTCGATGTCGCGCTGGGTGTAGCCGACCACGGTGGGTTTGCCGGTCGTGCCCGACGACGCGTGGATGCGCACGACCTTGTCGCGCGACACCGCAAACATGCCAAACGGATAGTTCGCACGCAGGTCAGCCTTGGTCGTGAACGGAAACTTGGCCAGGTCGGCGAGCGACTTGCAGTCCGACGGGTGCACGCCGCGGGCGTCAAAGACCTGCCGGTAATGTGCGACGTTAGCGTAGGCATGCTGCAGCGTCCACTTCAGGCGTTGCAGTTGCAGCGCCTGCAGCTCGTCGCGGCTGGCGCTTTCGATCGGCTCGAGCAGCGGCGGGCGGGGTGTCATGTTCAGGCGCACGTCTGGTCCTGTGGCTTGTTTGTGGGACCGGCGTGCATGCCCAGCGCCGGCCTAACCTTGCTCACCGGGCTGCATACCTGGCCGTACACCTCGCTGCACACCCACCGGCAGGCCTTCGACCAGCGCACGGCCCTTGAGCGTGTACGAGCGCCCGCGAAACGCCGCGATGCGCTCATTGCGCTGGTTGTGAACTTCAATGTCGTAGACCCCGGTGCGGCCAGACTTGCTGACCTCTGCCGCCACCGCGACAAGCCGGTCATCGAGCCGCGCCGCCGCGAGCAAATTGACGTCAAAACCCGCCGCCACCGAAACCTCGTTGTAGGCGTTGCAGGCAAATGCAAAAGCGCTGTCGGCCAGCGTCGTGATCAGGCCGCCGTGGCAGATATCGTGGCCATTGAGCATGTCGCTGCGCACCGTCATCGACAGCATCGCGGTGCCCGGGCCGACCGCCAGCACCTGCATGCCCAGCGATTTGGACGCGCGGTCGTTCAACCACATCACGTCGCGACAGGCTTCGGCGATCTGCTGGGCGTTGGCGTCGGCGTCGGCGTCGGCGTCGGCGTCGGCGTCGGTGTTGGTGTTGGTTTTGGTGTTGGTGTTGGTGTTCATGGTGGCGTTCAGCGGCCGACTCATCGATTCAACGATCCTTGAAGACCGCCGCGCGCTTGCCCAGGAATGCCGCCACCCCTTCGGCAAAGTCATGCCCGCGGCCGAGTTCGCGCTGGGTGTCGGCTTCGACGCCGATCGCGTCAGAGAAGTCCATCACCATCGCGGCATCGATGACCCGCCGCGTTTCGGCGAGCGCTTTGCAGGGCATCTTCACCAGCCGCTGCGCCAGCGCATTGGCCTCGTCGACCAGCGCCGCATCGTCAACGCAGCGCCAGATCAGCCCGATGCGCTGCGCTTCGTCGGCGGGCAGTTTGTCGCCGGTCATCGCCAGGCCGATCGCCTGTGCGCGGCCTACCAGCCGCGGCAGCAGCCAGGTGCCCGCGCAGTCGGGCACCAGGCCGATCTTGCTGAAGGCCTGGATAAAACTTGCGCTGCGCGCGGCGATGACAAAGTCGCAGCAAAGTGCGAAGTTGGCGCCGGCACCGGCCGCCACGCCGTTGACCGCCGCGATGACGGGCACTGGCATCGTGCGCACGCGTGTCGCCAGCGGGCGGTAATAACGCTCAATCACCGCGCCGACATCGGCCGCGCCGCCCATCGCGGCATCGTTCAAGTCCTGGCCGGCGCAAAAAGCGCGGCCGGCGCCGGTGATGACGACGGCGCGCACGCTGGCATCGGCGGCGGCCGCCTCAAGCGCCGGCAGCAGCAGCAGGTGCATCTCTGCAGTGAAGCTGTTCAACGCCGCGGGGCGGTTCAGCGTGATCGTGGTGACAGCATTGCTGGTGGCCACCAGCAGCGGGGTTTCAGGCATCAGGCATCCCTCTTCAACAGCGCGATCCAGCGGCAGCGCCGACTATTTCTCGACCAATCGACCATTCTTCGACCAAACGGTCGGCGAATTCTAGCGGTCTCCGGCATCGGCCTGCAATGACCACGGCGAGCGGCATCTGCAACGGGCGCGCGCTATCCTTTGGGCATGAGCAACGTGACGACATCGACCGAAACCTCGAGCACGGTCAGGCTCTCGAGCTGGGACGAATTCACGACAATAGCGCGCGAGCTCGACGGCTGGGCTTTTCGCGGCCATGCCAGCGCCGCCTGGCCCCTGGTCAGTTCGCTGACCCGACGCCTGAATGACTTCTGCCCCGACCGCAGCCTGTGGCCGCTGCGCGAAGAGCGCGCGATGCGCATCTTCAGGCGCAAGGCGCATATCTATTTCACCGACCGTCAGGCCTTGCAGGACGACCTGCGCTGCCTGGCGCTGATGCAGCACCATGGCGCACCGACACGTCTGCTCGACTTCACGAAGTCGCCTTTTGTCGCGGCGTTTTTTGCGTTCGAAGGCGCGGTCGACGACGTTGCGGTGTACGCGCTGAACACCCCCGTGCTGTGGTCGGCCAGCCCCGCGTTCGACCCCGGCCTGAGCCGCGAGCGGATCGACCCGCGCGAGCCCGGCAACTACCAAGCCTACTTTGCCAACAACCGGCATCCGCTGGTCTGGTTTGGCGAGCCGGCGGAGATGGACGCGCGCCTGGTCGCGCAGTCGGGTGTTTTTGTGCTGCCCGGTCTGCTCAACGATTCGCTCGAAGAAATCCTGCCAGGTTACGAGCCGCGCCAGGACCTGTTGCGCAAATATGTGCTGCCGGCCAGCGCGCGCGACGATGCGATGCGCGCGCTGTACCGCATGAACGTGACCCACGCG
>JAYUSP010000431.1:0-11447 GCA_043755615.1 Betaproteobacteria bacterium | reverse complement strand
TTGATGACCAGGGTCTTGCCATGAAAGCGCCGGATATACGGCAGCGCCTGGGCCAGGATCTCGGCCTGGTCGCGCGGCGTGATGTGCGCCAGCGAATGTTCGGTGGCAGGGTCGGGTGAACGATCGGCGGCCGTGGTCATCGCAGGCTCTTGGAGTGGTGGCTCGGTCGATTGTAGGCAGGCAGCACAGGTGCGAAGGAACTCGGCGCCGTGCCGCTCGCGACCGACACCCGCAAGGCGCATGGGCAGGCCGTCGAAGCGCGCTACCCGACAACACCGCCGCGATGATGACCGGCAGCGGCCCCTTCGGCGCTGTCGGCATGGGCGGCATGTTCAGCGTTATCAAGGTGCGCAAGGAGCAAAAAGCCGGCGACTACAGCGACCAGGGCTGGTTCAAACACCCGCCAGGCAGCGTGGCCTACGAATGGACCGGTGCGCTGGCGCCACCATCGCGCGAGTTCTCGCAAGACGGGGTGTCGAAGCCGCCGAAGGCCCAACCGGCAACGCCGATCGACCTGCGTGCGCGCAGGCCGAGCGGGCATGGCGGGCACAGCGGGCACTGAACGATTTGACGACGACCGATCTCCAAGAGACCATCTTGAACAACGCCACCCACCCCCACATCTGCCGTTGTCGGCGCGATGACCATCTCCGCGCTGCTGGCGCTGAGCCTGAGCACCGGCGCGGCGCGGGCGCACACCGAAATGGCGCGCCCGGCGGCGTCAGTGATCAAAAAAGGAACAAAAGTCCTGCGGCATTGCCGGGGATGCCAAGGCCGCGCGCCGCACGATCGAAGTGGCTGGCAACTTCGACTTTGCCTGCCTGATCGCCGGCCACGACCAGGCCGGCATGCCCGGCACGATCCGCGTTTTGGTACCTTGATCCGCCCACCCCCACTCAGTCCATGACCGAAAGTCAACCATGATGCATCGACAAATCACGACCCTCGCGCTGCTGCTCGCCGGCACCGGCGCCACATTCGCGCAGACCGCGGCGATGACCGACGCCGAAGTGCGCAAGGTCGACAAGGCGCAAGCCAAGATCACGCTCAAACACGCCGAGATCAAGAGCCTGGACATGCCGGCAATGACGATGGTCTTTCGCGTCAAGGACGGCCAGGTGCTCGACACCTTGAACCCCGGTGACAAGGTGCGTTTTGTCGCCGAAAAGATCGACGGCCAGTATGTCGTGACCAGACTCGAAGCCGCCAAATGACTGCGCGCTGCCGCGCGCTGGTGGCCACCGCCGCGTTCGCTGCGGCGGGGGCGGCCTGCGCCGGCCCGATGGGCTTCAAGGACAGCCAGATGGCAATGGGCGACCTCGGCCCCAACTGGCGCGAAGCCTGGGTCAACCACGCCTTCACCGCGCGTGATGCGGTCGGCGCCGGCGCGGTATGGATGCGCGCCGACGACCGCAGCGAGCTGCCGCGTCGCACGCGCGAGTTCAGAGAAATCACCTACACCCGGCTCGTCGCGCGCTGGAACGCCGAACATTCCCAGGCCAACGTCTGGTTTGTCGGCGGGCTGGGCGCGGTGCGAAGCAACGACTTCAACGGCAGCCGCACGATGTTTGCACCCGGCATGCAGGTTGACTACGAAACCACCCGCATCTACCTTGCCGCCTTCGGCCGGTTGTACCGCGCCAAGAACTTGAACCACGATTACGCCGCGATGCGCGCGGGGTTCAGCTTCTACGAGGCCGAGTACGACGAAACGCAGCCCTGGTTGATCGTCGAAGCGCGGCGCATGCGCGGGCTGTCGGCGCAGGTCGAGATCACGCCGATGCTGCGGCTGATCCACAAGCGATTTTTTGTTGAAGCCGGTGTCAACCAGGACCGACAGGGCCGCTTCAACTTCATGTATATCTTCTGACCACAAAGGACATCACCATGAACCGCGTCCTCGTCGCCGCATTGGCATTCACCGGCATCGCCGCCGCTGGTCTGGCCCCGGCCGCCCCGACCACGACCACGACCACCACCAAGCTCACCGTCAACGGCATGGTCTGCGCGTTCTGTGCCCAGGGCATCGAGAAGCGCCTGACAGCGTTGCCGCAGACGCAGGCTGTGTACGTCAACCTCGGCAAAAAAATCGTCGCCGTGCAGGCCAAGGCAGGCCAGACGCTGGACACCGCGAAGCTGCGCGCTGAAATCAGCGAAGCCGGTTTTGACGTGACCCAGGTCGAGACCAGCGATGAGTCGGTCGATGCGATCCGGGCTGCGATGAAGGCGCGCAAGTGACCTTGGGCCGGTTCGCGGCGCGCGGGCCCGACACCCGCAGCGCTGCCGACGGCGGCCAGGCCACACGCCGCACCGGGCTGGCTGGCGCCTGGCTGTCGCTGCTCACCAGCAGCGGCACGCTGGTCTGCTGCGCGCTGCCGGCGCTGCTCGTCGCGCTAGGCGCCGGCGCCGCGCTGTCGTCGCTGGTCAGCGCGGTGCCGCAACTGGTCTGGCTGTCGGAGCACAAGGCGCTGGTCTTCGGCGCCGCGGCCGTGATGCTCGCAGCAGCCGGCGCGCTGCAATGGCGCAACCGCTTCGCGCCTTGTCCGCTGGACCCGGCGCTGCGCCGCGCCTGCCTGCAAACGCGGCGGTTTTCTCAGCGTGTCTATCTGCTGTCGCTGGCCTTGTTTGTGATCGGCGGCTGGTTTGCTTTTGTGCAACCCTGGTTGATGGGTGCGGAGTAGGTCCAGCCGTCGCCGTGGTGACGCGCATCGCACCGGCTGAGCGCCTACCATCGCGCCCTGCCCCACCATCCGAGACCCGCACCATGACCATCACCCTCAGCACCCTCGTCAACAACCAGGTGCGCCTGGCCGCGCGCCCGGTAGGCAATGTCAAAGCCAGCGACTGGCAGTTCACCGAAGAGCCCGTAGCTGAGCCGGCCGAAGGCGGTGTGCTCGTCAAGACCCTGGCGCTGTCACTCGACCCCGCGATGCGCGGCTGGATGAACGAAGGCAAGAGCTACATCCCGCCGGTGGCGATCGGCGAAGTCATGCGCGCGGGCGGCATCGGTGTCGTCGTCGCGTCAAAAAACGCAGCCTTCGAAGTCGGCGACCATGTCACCGGCGGCCCGGGCGTACAGGAATATCTGCTCGTCGCTGCCGATCAGGTCAAACGTTCGGGCCTGGCCAAGATCGACTTGGCCCTGGGCAGCGTCAACCAGTGGCTCAATGTGCTCGGCATGCCCGGCATGACCGGTTATTTTGGCCTGCTCGATGTCGGCATGCCCAAAGCCGGCGAGACGGTGGTGATCTCGGGCGCGGCTGGCGCCGTCGGCCAGACCGTCGGCCAGATCGCCAAGATCAAGGGCTGCCGCGTCGTCGGCATCGCCGGCGGGCCGGAAAAATGCGAATGGGTGGTCAAGGAACTCGGCTTCGATGCCTGCATCGACTACAAGAGCGGCTCCGTTCGCGACGGCCTGAAGCAGCATTGCCCGGGCGGCGTCGACATCTATTTCGACAACGTCGGCGGCGAGATCCTCGACACCGTGCTGACACGCATCAACCGCAAGGCGCGCATCGTCATCTGCGGTGCGATCAGCCAGTACAACAACACCACCGCAGTCAACGGGCCGAAGAACTACCTCTCGCTGCTGGTCAACCGCGCGCGCATGGAAGGCATCGTCGTTTTCGACAATGTCGCGCGTTTCCCGCAGGCCATCGCCGAGATGGCCGGCTACCTGAAAGACGGTCGCATGAAGAGCAAAGAGGATGTTGTCGCGGGTGGCGTCGCGGCCTTCCCCGACACCCTGGGCAAACTCTTCAGCGGCGCCAACTTCGGCAAGTTGGTCTTGAAGGTGGCCGACGCTTGAGGCTGCCGCGCCGCTGCGGCCGCGGCGGCCGCTGAAGTCGCCGTGGCACGCTACCGCGTGCGACGTCAAACGATCAAACGCGCCCGAAAATCATTGACGTTGGTGAAGGTCGGCCCGGGCACGACGAGGGAACCCAGCGCGCTGAAAAAACTGTCGGCATCGTTGCGGTCGAGGTGCTCGCTGGCCTTGAGGCCGAGCGCCGCCGCACAGGGTGGCTCGAATGGCCTCGATCTGTGCCGCCGACAGGCTGGACAGTTTGGCCAAGGTACCGACGGTGCCGGACTAATGCGGCAGTCCGGTGCTGATCGCTCCACCAGCACCAAGAACTCCGAAGTTGCCGGGGAAGTTGCCCTGCTGTGAGCGCCCGCCCGGGATGCCGCCAGAGCCGCCGAGTGCGTTGTTCTGGTCATCGAGCCGAAGGCGGTACAAGGGCCGGCCGTTGGCATCGCTGATCAGTTTGGTGACACCGATGGAGAACCGCGTGGTGTCGAGCGGGTTGTCGATTGCTCTGGGTGAAATCAGTCCGAGCACCGGCGAGGTGTAGCCAATGATTCGCGGCAACAGGGTGAAAAAACCGGCCGCCGGCGCCAGCGTGGCGTTGAAACTGATGCTCCCAGCAGCACCACCGGCGCCGCCGTCGCCACCGCGGTTGGCGATGCCCGACACGGCCGGCGCCTTGCCGCCCAGCGAGCCCGTTGGTGCCCGGTACGCGATCTCCAACCCGGCGTTCGGGTCGACGAAGATCAGTGACACGGTCGAGTGCGCGTCGCCGCCGGTGATCAGGTCGACGTCCCGGAACGTCACGCCGAGCGCCGAGGCCGCATTGATCGTGATCGGACCACCGGACCCGCCGGTGCCGCCGCTGCCCCGCTGAAAACCGTTGACACCGGCTCCGCCCATGCCACCTGACGTCAAGATGCCGCCCGAGAAGCCCGATTGCGCGCTGGACTTCAATAGCGGCGTGCGCTGGTTCGCTATCGGGCGGCTGTAACCGATCGTGCCCAGGTTGAATGGCGGCGGTGGCGGCAGTTTGTCGCCCGAATAGCGCGGGAACACACTGTCTGCGGCCGTGAAGGTGGCCGTGAAATCGGCGTCATTGATCGCGAAGTCAGACCGGCTGGCGGGGTTGGGCGTTGCGCCCAGATTGGCCCGGACGCCGGTGCCGCCGCCGACGAAGAGATTGCCGCTGAACAGGCTCACCGACACCGCGCCGCCATTGCCGCCCACAAGCGCCACGTCGGTATCGCCGCCACGGGTGATGATTGCCGGCAAAAGATAGTTGTGATCGCGGTTGATGCTGACGGTGACATTGCCGCCATTGCCACCCGCCTGCGTGGCAACGGTCGATGGCGCGTCTTCGCCACGCGTATCGACGAGCCCTTGCAGGATCGCTGGCCCCCGCGCCGACAGGCTCAGCGGCCCGCCATTGGCGCCGTCGCGCACCACGATGCTGCCCGATGGTGCCAGGTAGAACGACCCCGACACGTTGATGAACTGCAACTGGCTGACCACCAGTTTGCCGGCAATCATCACGTCGGAAAAACTGGCGCTGGCGGGCTGCGGCAGCGGCAGAGTGACGGTCGTGTTTGGCGCCACCACCAGTTGCCGGTGGTTGGCACGCAGGGGCCCAGGATAAACGGGCACCAGGGCCGCGGCTTCCCGCACCGTCACCGCCCCGCCCACGCCGCCCACCGCCTGGCCGATGGAATCGCCGCCCGCGGCGTTGATGACGCCGGTGTGCTTGCGTGTGCGGTCCAAAACCGAAAGCGCATCGACCACCATGTCCAGCAGGCTGGGGGCGGCGGCGTTGCCATCGGGAATGGCTTCTTCGGCCAGGTTGCCGGCGGCGTCGATGAAGGTGCGCGTACCGGAACTCTGGAAGTTGCCGATCGGGTCGCACCTGCGCGCAATCGCCGGGCACTTGGCCAGAAGGTTTTCGCTGTGGGTGATGACGCGGTCCAGCGTGGCGTCGCGGGTCAGCAGCCCGGTGCTCGCATCGCGCTGCGGCCGCGGTACGTTGTAGCGCAGGGTCAGGTAGTCGAGCAGGCGGATCAGGGCGTTGACCTGCATGCCGTCATACGGCTCGCCAATGTTGTTGAACAGCTCGATGCCGATGGCGTTGCCGTTGGTGTAGGTGCCGTTGGCGGTGTGGTTGACCACCGACTGGTCGGCAGCCACCTGGAAGATGTCGCCGCCGCGGTCGATGTAGTAATGGGCGAAGGACTGGTTGCAATCGTCGGCACCCCACCCGAGTTCGCCACTGAAGGTGTGGTCGGCGCCCCCGTTGGTGCTGTGCACCAGGATCGCCAAAATGTCGGTGTCGGCCCTGGTCGGCAACGCAACCTGCGCCGCGCCCGTCGCGCAGTTGTGCGATACCGGCTTGGTCTGGCGAAACCCGGGCGCCGGGCCCAGCGGACGGCGGATGCTGAGCGTGGACCCGGGCAGGTTGGGGATGCTCACCACTTCGGCCACAAACGCGCCCACGCTGTGCGCGAAGATGGCGCCGTACAACGAGAAGTGGCGCAACCGGGCGGTCACGGTGCCGCCGGCGGCGTCGATCTGCTGCATGTGGCTTTCGGCGTCGGCGTCGCCATTGCCGACGATTGAAAAACGGCCGTTGGGCCGGCGGGTCATGACCAGCGCGTCGGCACGTTCGAAGCTCGGCGGCAGTAGCTCGACGTTGGTGGGCAGCGTCAGTGTGACCGGCAGGTTGAACTGCAGGCCATCCGGCTCCAGCGACAGCATCTTGCCAGCCAGCGAGGCTGACGGCGGCAGCGTCGACCCCACAGGCAGCGGGATTTCGCGCACCGTGATCGTGACCGGCGCGGCCAAAGCACCGGGCGGAATCCGCAGCGACGTGCCGTCGGTCAACTGAACGCTGCCGCCGCCCGCGCCGACGGTGGCAGCAGCCACCTCGTACGGCAGCGCGGGCGCGCAGCGCGCGGTGGTGCAGCGCAAGACGCACTGCCGCACGTCGAGAGCGGTGATGCGGCCGTCGGCGTTGACGTCGCGCCGGTCGCCCGGCGCGCTGGCGGGTGAATTGAGGGCGGCGGTAAGCACGTCCAGGTCGCGTCGATCCACCGCCCCGTCGCCGTTGAGATCACAGGTCGCGGGCGCCGCCGTCGCCACCTGCGCCAGCAAGCACAGGCAGCCCAAGGTCAGCGCCGCCGGGGACACGACGCGCAGGATCGTTATTCCAAACATGGCATTCCTCCAGTTTGTCGGCCGGCGGGGTTGCAGCTGAAAGGCCGCCGCCAGCGTGTCGATTCGTGGCTTCGAGTTCGCGCGCGACTACAGTCGCTTTCGCCGCGATCGCATCACGCCACCCACCACGCAGCAGCCCACGAGGGCCAGCAAAAAGGTCGCGTTCTCGGGCACGGCGGCGATCGTCACCACGGCGCCGCGCAAAGCGGCCGCCAATTCAACCCCGTCGGCGTCGCCGAACGCATTCATCGACAGCAGCAGCGGGCTGCCGCTGGCCAGGCCGACGGTGTCGAAGGTGATCCTGCCAAGGCGGAAACTTAGCGCCTGCAGGCGCAGCAGATCGCTGCTCGGGTCAAGCGACACCTCAAAAAGCTCGACGCGCCCGGGCGTGACGGTCACCGCCTGCAGGTCACCAAGGCCGAACAGGTCGAGCTGATCGCCGAACGTCGCGCTGGCGAAAGACATCGCGGTGGCGTCAAAATCGATACCCAAGTCGAAGGCGCTCAATGCGACACCATGGCCCAGGCCGGAGACGACCAGATCGACCGTGAACTGCGAGCCCAGCACCACGGTCTGCGAACCCGGCGTCAGGACCACCTCTGGGGCGGCCAGACACGGACCGAACGGCATCAACAGCAACAGGAAGCGCGC
Source organism: Betaproteobacteria bacterium (assembly GCA_043755615.1). Classification (GTDB taxonomy): domain Bacteria; phylum Pseudomonadota; class Gammaproteobacteria; order Burkholderiales; family Burkholderiaceae_C; genus Rubrivivax. The sequence continues at coordinate 3,784 of JAYUSP010000431.1, read as the reverse complement.
AAAGAGCCGACTGAATGGCAGTGTGTTCATCGCTACCCCGTTGTTTGATCGCGCGAACCTAGCCTGCGGAATGCTCAAGCACAACCCCTAACAACTTCGCGTTGCGTGGCGGCGGAGGACAGGCGCTCAAACAGCCTTTCTTGCTGCGGTCCTGGTGGGTCATCAACAGCGCCGCGAAGGGCACGACGTCACCGGATGGGGGTCGCGCGATGAGTGCGCGTTCAACGCTGCCATCGTCGTCTGCCACGCATGGCTGCGTTCAGGCCGCATCGCCGCGCTGCCGCGTCGCCGCTCGATCATCAGCGCGATGATCTGCGCAACGCCTCCGGCGGCACTGGCACGAAGGACCGCATCAGGCGTGGCGAGTGCGCTGCCCGATGGGGCTCGCGGGCGAGAAAAACAGGGCAACTGGATTCACGATCGTCGCCCCCGGCCGGCATCCGTGCCCGCAGCTCGCGGCACCGCTCACACGATCAGCAGCGCGCGGAAGTCGTTGACATTGGTGAAGGTCGGCCCGGGTACCACCAGGTCACCCAGCGCGCTGAAAAACGAGTAGGCATCGTTGCGGTCGAGGTACTCGCTGGCCTTCAGGCCGAGTACTGTCGCGCGGGCCAGCGTGTCGGGTGTGACGACGGCGCCGGCGTTGTCCTCGATGCCGTCGATTCCGTCGGTATCGGCGGCGAGCACAAACACCCCCGGCTGGCCCTGCAAGGCGATCGCGCAACCGAGCAAAAACTCCGATGCCCGGCCGCCGCGACCGCCCTGGGCTTTGACCGTGACCGTCGTTTCGCCGCCGGACAGGATCACACAGGGCGGCTTGAATGGCTGGCCATGGCGCGCGACGGCACGCGCGAGCGCGGCATGCACCTTGCCGACTTCGCGGCTCTCGCCCTCGATCTCGTCGGACAGGATATGCGCTTCGATACCCGCCGCGCGGGCGATCGCGGCTGCCGCCTCCAGGCTCTGCTGCGGTGTCGCGATGAGGTGCACTTGATGGCCGGCAAAGATGGCGTCGCCCGGTTTCGGCGTCTCGAAAGCGCCGCTCTCGAGCCCGGCACGAGCGGCCGGTGGCAAGTCGATCGCGTACCGGCGCAGGATCGACAACGCATCGGCGCAGGTGCTCGCGTCGGCGACGGTCGGGCCGCTGGCGATGACTTCCGGCGCGTCACCCGGCACGTCGGAGATCAGCAGCGTCACGACCCGCGCCGGCGCGCACATCGCGGCCAGCCGGCCGCCCTTGATCGCCGACAGATGTTTGCGCACGCAGTTCATTTCGTCGATCGCGGCGCCGCTTTTCAAAAGCGCCTTGTTGACCGCTTGTTTTTCTTCAAACGTGATGCCCACTGCGGGCATCGCCAACAGCGCCGAGCCGCCGCCGGAGATCAGGCACAGCACCAGGTCGTCGGCGCTTGAGGCCTTCGCCAGTTCGGCGATGCGTTGCGCGGCGCGCCGGCCGGCGTCGTCGGGCACCGGGTGTGCGGCTTCGACGACTTCGATGCGGCCGGGCTTTGTGCGTTGGGCCATGCGGTACGCGGGTGGCACATGGTCGTAGCGGGTCACGACCAGGCCGCTGATCGGCGCGTCAGCGGGCCACAGCGCGTCGACCGCAGCGGCCATTGCGCCGCCGGCCTTGCCGGCACCGAGCACGATCGTGCGGCCCTTGCCTGTTGGTGGCGCCGGCAGCCAGGCCGCGATGTTGTGCGCGGGCAGCGCACGCTGCACGGCAGCGTCGTAGAGAGTGCGCAAGAAGGCGCGGGGGTCAGCAATCGGGTCAGCGATCGGCCGGTCGGGCGTGGGCGCAGCGGACATGCGTGATTCTGATCGCGCTCGCCTCAAGCCGGGGGGCGATCAGGCCCGCATCGCGCCAAGCAGATCCTGCGAGCCTGCCGCCAGCAAACGTGCGTCCGAGCCCAGCGTGACAAAACGAAAGCCGAGCCCGATGCGCGCCTTGGCGACATCCGCGCGGCCGTTGTGGATGCCGGCCACTACGCCATACACACGCGCCCGCGCGACGATATGTTCGATCGCCTGCTGCGCCTTCGGCTCGACATCGTCGAAGACCGGCTTGCAGCCCAGCGACAGCGACAAATCCGACGGCCCGATATAGATCGCGTCGAGCCCTTCGACCGAAAGGATCGCATCCAAGTTGTCCAGCGCCTGCGCGGTCTCGATCATCGCGAAGGTGACGATGGTGTGATTGGCATGCTGGGGATAGTCGGCACCGCCATACATTGACGCCCGGATCGGCCCAAAGCTGCGTGTGCCTTGTGGCGCGTAATGGGTCCAGGCGACGAGCTTCTGGGCGTCTTCTCGGGTATTGATCATCGGGCAGATGACGCCGTAGGCACCGGCGTCGAGCACCTTCATCAGGATGCCGGGTTCGAGCCAGGGCACACGCACGATCGGCACCGTGTGGGTGGTCGATATCGCCTGCAACATCGGCAGCATCTGCGCGTAGTCGATGACCCCATGTTGCAGGTCGATGGTCAGGCTGTCCCAGCCCTGGTGGGCCATGACTTCGGCGCTGAAGCTGCTCGGGATCGCGAGCCAGCCGTTGACCACGGCCTGGTCGTTTTGCCACATCGTGCGCAGGCGGTTTTCTCTCATCGGAGTTTGCTCCTCGGGGTGCTTGGTGTCGGGGCTCGTGGTGACCTGGCTTTTGCGCCGGCTTTTGCCCTGGCGGATGTGGTGGCTGTTGTGGTGGCTGTTGTGGTCGCCTTGCTGGACAACTTCGCCACCACCGCAGCGCGTCGCGGTCGTGCCGCAGCCCGGCGCCGGCGCTCGCGGCTGTTGGCCAGGTGGGTGCGCATCGCCGCGCGCGCCGCGTCGGCGTCCTGCGCGTCGATGGCGTCGTAGATACTTTCATGCTCGACGTTGACCCGCCGCAGATAAGCCTGGCGCTCATCGTCGAGGGCTTCGATATCGGTCAGCCGCGCACGCGGGATGATCTTCGGCCCCAGGCTGGCCAGCAGGCTGGCGAAATGGCTGTTCTGGGTTGCCCTGGCGACCTCTCCGTGGAAACGGAAATCGGACGCGACGGCATCGCGCCCACTGTCCACCGCATGGCCGAAATCGTCGAGCGCGGCACGCATCACCTTCAGGTTGTCGGTGCTGCGCCGTTGTGCCGCCAGGCCGGCGGCTTCACATTCAACGCCGATGCGCAGCTCCAGCATCGCGATTACATCGTGCAGGGTTTCAAGTTCATGTTGCCCGATGCGAAAAGCCGCGCCTTCACCCGGCCCGACGACAAAGGTGCCGACACCATGCCGGGTCTGCACCAGCCCGGCGGCCTGCAGGCGCGACAGCGCCTCGCGCACCACCGTGCGGCTGACGCCGAAGTCGCCCATCACTTGGCCCTCGGTGGGCAGCTGCGCACCGGGCGCCAACGCGCCGCCGCGGATGCGTGCGCCCAGCGCATCGACAAGGTCGAACGCCAGCGACCGCGGGCGGCGCCGGGCCGGCGCCTCAGGTGTCTTCATCCTTCAGATCTCCGTGCAAACCCCGGGTTGGTTGCGGGTCGTTTGCGAGTGTTTTGCGGGTCATTTGCGATTGACAGCCGCGCCAAGCTCATTGAACATGGGCACTGTTGTACGACAACTGACAACTCCGCGCAATGGCAATTTCCTTGGGCTCCGGCCTGACTTCGATCCGATTCCCCCGCCTCTTGCTCACCGGCGCTGCCGGTGCCCTGGGCCGAGTGCTGCGGCCGCGGCTGAAGGCCGTCTGCGATACGCTGCGGGTGAGTGACGTCAGCGAGCTCGGCGTCGCCGCGCCGGGCGAAGAG
>JAYUSP010000430.1:0-3671 GCA_043755615.1 Betaproteobacteria bacterium | reverse complement strand
AGCAAGCGATCAGCGAGCGTTCAGCCGGCCGGCGTCACAGCGGCGGCTCGCGCATCTCGACATAGGCCTTGGACCGCAGGTCGCGCACCCATTCGGTGTACGCGTCGTCGAATTTCTGCTCGCGCAGCGTGTTGCGTGCCTGCTCGCGCAGTTGTTTGATTTCGATCTCAACCTGGCGTCGCTCGAGCACCTGGATCAGGTGGTGGCCAAATCGTGAGACCACCGGCGGCGACAGGCCGCCAATGGCCAGCCGGTTCATGGCCTCTTCGAACTCCGCCACCATCACGCCGGGGCTGGTCCAGCCCAGGTCGCCGCCTTGTGCCGACGAGCCGTCTTCGGAAAATTTGCGCGCGATCTCGTCGAAGGTCTGGCTGCCGCTGTCGATGACCCGCCGGTAACCCGCCAGCCGCGCCTGCGCTTGTTCGGCCGTGACCTGCGGTGTCACGCGCAGAAGGATGTGGCGGGCGCGGGTCTGGGTCACGCGCGGTGTGCCACCGTCGGGTGCCGAGAGCACCTTGAGGATGTGAAAACCGGCACCGCTGCGCACGATCTGGGGCGCCAGATCGCCCGACTTCAAGCCCTTGATCGCCTCGACAAACAGGTCCGGCAGGCGCGCCGCCGGCCGCGGCCCGAGCTCACCACCACGCTGGCGCGAGGCATCGTCGGACAACTCGCGCGCAACCGCCTCAAAGGCCTCGCCACCGCGCACCCTGGCCAGCGCCGCATCGGCGCGCGCGCGGCGTTCGGCCACCGCACCCAAGTCGGCGCCGTCGGGCACCGCGACCAGGATCTGCGCCAGGTTGGTCGGCGCTTCGGCGACCATCGCGGCTCGCTGCTCGTCGAGCAGCTTGTCGATCTCGCCGTCGGTGATGCGAATGCGCTGGTAGACCTCGCGCTCGCGGGTGCGCTCCATCATCATCTGCTCACGCAGGTTGGAGCGGAAGCGCGCGAAATCGATGCCCTCGCTGCTCAAGCGCTGGCGCAATTCGGTGACCGGGATCTGGTTCTGCACCGCCACCGCCTGCACCGCACGGTCGACCTCGGCGTCGTCCACGCGAGCGCCGGTTTCGCGCGAATGGGTCAGGATCACACGCTCGTCGATAAGCGCGTCGACCATCTGCTTTTGCAGATCTTCGGCCGGCGGCAAGCGGCCCGCGGCGCCGGGCCGGCCGAACTCTTCGCGCGCGCGCTGGACCCGCCGCTCGACCTCGACCGCGGTGACCAGCTCCTGGTTCACGATGGCCACGATGTAGTCGCCGGTGCGCGTCGCCGAACGATCGGCCGCGCGTGTCGCGGCGCGGTCGGTGGCGCTTGGTCGGCCTTGTGCCGATGCCGGCGGGCTGCACAGCATCAGCGCATGGAGCAAGACACAGCCGATCAGAGCGGGCCGCGCGCCCCGGCAGCGCCGGAATAAGAATTCAGTCATAGATGGAGGTTCGCTGGGGCTCGTCGCTGTCGTCGCGCAGCAGCCGATAACCGGGGATATTGTCCTTCAAGACCCGCAGCGGGTTCGAACCCAGCCGCGACAGCCCAACGAGCTCGAGTTGCAGCAGCAACCGCGTCGTCGCTTCGCTGCGCCCGGTGGACAGCCGCTCGGCCACGATGCGCCCGATCCAGCAGCCGGCATCGAACTCCAGTCCGAGGATCGAATCGGTGATGCGGCTGTCGCGCACGCTGTAGTTGATGCGACCGACGCTGTAGAACTGGCCGCCGCAGGGGCTATTGTTTCCGCCCTTGCTGTCGCCCGCATCACGACTTCGTGGCCCGTTCGCTGCGCCGATGCGCCCGATCGGCCACTGCCAGCCGAGCTCAAGCTGCTCGCTCTGGATACCCCCCAGCGGATCGCTGGCGCTGCGCGCCAGTCGGTAGGTGCCGCCGACAGTGCGGTACGGGCCCGGCGAATAACGCGCCGACAGGATCGACCGCACCGGGCGGTTGACCTCGGCGTTGTACTGCAGCGATGCGTCGAGCGTCCAGCCCGGCAGCACATTCGTCGAGCCGAGCAGCAGCAGGTCGGAGAAACGCCGCGTCTGCGCGTCCAGTGGTGTGTTGCGCTGGTCGCCAAAGAGATAGCGCTGGACCAGGCCCAGGCGCAGCAGCTCGGCGCCGCTGGTCTCGTCGACGAGGCGGCTGGTCACGCCAGCGGTCAGCCGGCTGCCGTCGGACACGCGGTCGACGCCGGAAAACGCATTCTCTGAAAAGATCGAGCTGAAGCTGAAATCCTTGGCTGCGGCATCAAACGCCAGGACCTCGCTCTGGCGCCGGTAGCCCGTGCTGACGTACAGCAGCCGCGGCTCCAGCGTCTGTCGCAGCGTGCGGCCAAAGGCCTGCGTCTGGCGTTCGAATTCGAGGCCGGCATCCAGGCTCGCGCTCGGAATCAGGCGCTGCAGCCGGCGACGCTGCAGATCGAGAACATTCTGGTCCAGGTCGTATGCAGCGGCGTTGAAGCTCAGGCGCGGCGTCACCCACCAGCCCGGCTCGCGCCAGGGCCGCGCCACCGCCGCCAGCATGTGCGCGCGCCAGCCCGCAGGCCGGGACGCCGACGCCAGGCCATCGGCCACGGTGAAGCGGTTGACTTCGGTCTCCATCTCGGCCTCGAAGCCGCCCCGCACATAACTGGCCCGCAGGCCCAACTGCGGGCTGCGCTCGTATGGCAGCGGCGTGATCAGCTCGCTGGCGACGCCGGACTGCAAGACCTGCCAGCGCTGCACCCGCGCATAAAACTGCCCGCGCGCCGCGCCCCAGGCCAGCGGCCGCTCGAAGTCGGCAACCAGTGGCAGCAGACGTGGTGTCAGCGTCGTCGGCGAGGTCGAGCGCGGAAAGTCCTTCCACCAGTCGTCGTCGGATACCCGCGCCCCGCGCAGTGCATAACGAGCGCCGTCAAAGGCCCGCCCCAGAGAATCGAGCGCCCCTTCGTGTTGCACGCTGAAAGCGTGCCGGCGGCGTCGCGCCACAAGATCGCTCGGCAGCAGGTCGATCGTCAGGCTGCCTTCGAACTGCGGCTCGAGATAGCGGAACTCGGTCTCGATGCCGAAGCCGCGCCGCGTCGACGCCTTCGGTGTGATCGTTGCATCGCGCTGCGGCGCGATGTTCCAGTAATACGGCAGCGCCAGCTCGAAGCCGCTGCGGTTGTCGAGGTTCACGCTCGGCGGCAACCAGCCCGATTTGCGCGCGTCGCTGATCGGGAAGCTCAAGCGCGGCAAGGCCAGGATCGGCACGCCCATGAAACGCAACACCGCGCCCTCGGCGATGCCCTCGTTGGCCTCGGTATCGAAGCGCACGCTGCGCGTCGTGAGCAGCCAGGCGGGGTCACCCGAGCCGTCGCGCGGGCAGCTCGTGTACAGCGCATTGGTCGCGCGCAGGCGGTTGCTGTCGATGAAGTCGATGCGATCGGCGCGACCGCCGGCCGCGGTGCGTGCGAAGTCGAACTCCGGCTTCAGAAAAAACCCCTCGAAGCGCTGCACATGCAACTGCAGCTCGGGCCCGCGAAAAACCGATCCGTCGCGGCTGATGCGCACCTGGCCGCGGGCCACCGCAAGGTCGTCGGCATGGTTGTATTGCAGGCGGTCGGCGCGGATCACCGCACCGCCGCGGCGAAACTCGACGTCCCCTTCGGCGACCGTTTCCAGGCCGCCCTGGCCGCGCAGTTCGCGCGCCCGCAGAACGATCGG
>JAYUSP010000429.1:0-3689 GCA_043755615.1 Betaproteobacteria bacterium | reverse complement strand
GAAGAAGTTGCCAAGCGCCGGCACGAGCTGAAGACGCTCATCAAGATGGGCAAGACGCGCGGCTTCCTGACGCACCAGGAAATCAACGACCACCTGCCTGAAAAGTTGGTCGACAACGAAATCTTCGAGGCCATCGTCTCGATGCTCAACGACATGGGCATCGCGGTCTACGAGCAGGCGCCCGATGCGGCGACGCTGCTGATCTCGGGCAGCACCACCGCCACCGCCACCGACGAAGAAGCCGAAGAAGCTGCCGAAGCCGCGCTGTCCACGGTCGACAGCGAGTTCGGTCGCACCACCGACCCGGTGCGCATGTACATGCGCGAAATGGGCACCGTCGAGCTGCTCACGCGCGAGGGCGAAATCGAGATCGCCAAGCGCATCGAAGGCGGCCTGCAGGCGATGATGCTGGCGATCAGCGCGTCGCCGACGACGATCAACGAGATCCTGGCGATGGCCGAGCGCATCGGCAGCGGCGTGCAGAAGATCTCCGAAGTCGTCGACGGTTTTGTGTCTGTCGGCGAGGCCGACGACTATGTCGCCGAAGAAGATTTTGACGAGTTCGACGCCGAAGACGACGACGACGGCCAGGGCGGCAGCAAGGCGCTGACCAAGAAGCTCGAAGAACTCAAAGCGCAGGCGCTGATTCGCTTCGAATCGCTGCGCCAGAACTTCGACAAGATGAGCAAGGCCTACCAGAAGGATGGCTACAAGGCGGGCACCTACAACCGCGCACAGCAGGCCATCAGCGACGAGCTGATGACGATCCGCTTTACCGTCAAGACGATCGAAAAGCTGTGCGACATCCTGCGCTCGCAGGTTGACGACGTGCGCCGCTACGAACGCGAGATCCGCAAGATCGTGGTCGACAAGTGCGGCATGCCGCAGGCGCATTTCATCAAGACCTTCCCGCCCAATGTGATGAACCAGAAGTGGGCCGAGAAGGAAGTCGCGCTCGGCAAGCCGTACAGCATCGTGCTCGCGCGCAACCTGCCGGCGGTGCAGGAATTGCAGCAGAAACTTGCCGACCTGCAGAGCAAGGCCGTGGTGCCGCTGGAAGACCTCAAGCAGATCAACAAGAAGATGAACGAAGGCGAAAAGTCTTCGCGTGACGCCAAGAAAGAGATGATCGAAGCCAACCTGCGCCTGGTCATCTCGATCGCCAAGAAGTACACCAACCGCGGCCTGCAGTTCCTTGACCTGATCCAGGAAGGCAATATCGGCCTGATGAAGGCGGTGGACAAGTTCGAATACCGCCGTGGCTACAAATTCAGCACCTATGCCACCTGGTGGATCCGCCAGGCGATCACGAGGAGCATCGCCGACCAGGCGCGCACGATCCGCATCCCGGTGCACATGATCGAGACGATCAACAAGATGAATCGCATCTCGCGCCAGCACTTGCAGGAGTTCGGCTACGAACCCGATGCGCCGACGCTGGCCGAGAAGATGGAGATCCCCGAGGACAAGATCCGCAAGATCATGAAGATCGCCAAGGAGCCGATTTCGATGGAAACACCCATCGGCGACGACGACGATTCGCACCTGGGCGATTTCATCGAGGACACCAACAACACCGCACCGATCGAAGCCGCGATGCAGGCCGGCCTGCGCGATGTTGTCAAAGACATCCTCGACGGCCTGACCCCGCGCGAAGCCAAGGTGCTGCGCATGCGCTTCGGCATCGAGATGAGCACTGACCACACGCTCGAAGAAGTCGGCAAGCAGTTCGACGTGACCCGCGAGCGCATCCGCCAGATCGAGGCCAAGGCGATCCGCAAGCTCAAGCACCCGAGCCGCTCGGACAAGCTGAGAACGTATTTGGACAATCTCTGAAAGTGATGGTCCAAGGACGTGCCGCAGAATGCGGCGGCGATTGCATAGCAAGCGCCGTTCAGCTTGCGCCGCAGGCACAAGCTGAGAACGTATTTGGACAACCTGTAACGTCGGCGCGGGCCGGCGCCTGCCCGGCCAGCCACCCCGACCCCGACCCCGACCCGACTTGAGGGCTACACTTTTCGCCGATGACACGGATCTCGGAACGCACCGTCCTCTTTGCCGACCTGCGCGGCAGCACTTCGCTTTTTGAAACTCTGGGCAATGCCGAAGCGACCACCGTCGTCACGCATTGCATATCGGCGCTGTCACAGACCGTCATCGAAGGCCATGGCACGGTGGTCAAGACCCTGGGTGATGGCCTGATGTCGGTCTTCGACAGCTCCGCCGACGCCGGTGTCGTCGCCTGGCGCATGCACGAAACGCTTGAGCAGATGGTCAACCGCGGGCACCAGCGCGGCGCATCGGCGGGCTTGCGCGGGCTGCGCCTGCAAGTCGCGCTGGCGCGCGGCGAAATTGTCGAGATGTCGGGGGATTGTTTCGGCGACGCGGTCAACGTCTCGGCGCGCCTGCTCGACCATGCCGGCGACAACGAGACCTTGGTCACGTCGGACGTTTATGAAGGCCTGCCGCCGCCGATGCAGTCGCGCTTTCGCAGCCTCGACCGCATCACGCTGCGCGGCCGCGCCGAACCGGTGGGCGTGCTCGTCGCCGGCGGCCGGCGCTCGGCCGATACCGCGGCGACCCAGTTTGGCGGCGTCGAGCCGACCGCCGAGCCCGACGGCATCCGCCTCGTCTGGCTCGACCTGAGCCGTGTTTTTGCGAGCCAGCAGATGCCGGTGGTGCTGGGGCGCAGCCCGCAGGCCACGTACTGTGTTGACGACTCGCGGGTGTCGCGTTCGCATGCGCGAGTGGACTGGCATGGTGGCAGTTTTCAGCTCGCCGACCTCAGCTACAACGGCACCTATGTGCGCTTCACCGACGGCGAGATAGTGGCGCTGCGACGCGGCAGCTGCACCCTGCATGGCAGCGGTCTGATCGGGCTGGGCGGCTCACCCGCCGACCCGACATCGGCCTGCGTGCAGTTCGAGGTGCTGCGCTTCGGCGATACCCAGCCGCAGGCTGACATCGGCTGACCCGGCTGGCTCGGCGACAAGGCCCACCCGGTTCGATCGACTAGCCTCATGCGCCTGCTCTACGTCGACGACGACCGCGTCATCACCCTGCTCTTCGAGGAAATCTGTCGTCACCAGCCCGGCATCGAATTGCGCACCGCGTTCGATGGCGCAGAGGCGCTTGACGAATTGATCGGCTGGTTGCCCGACCTGCTGGTGATCGACCTGCACCTGCCCGACACCGACGGTTTTGCGCTGCTGGCAAAACTGCGCACCCAACCCGGCCTGCTCGATTGCCCGGCCTACTTGTGCACGGCCGACGACGCGGCTACGGTCGCCGACCAAGCCCGCAGCGCTGGCTTCGACGCCTGCTGGGCCAAGCCGATGGACTCGTCAGTGCTGCGTGCCGAACTCGCGCGGCTGTCCGCCCGACACAGCCTGCCCAACGCATCAACCCCGGTCGCTGATCAATGAAATTCCGCCCCGAGCCGCCCTACAACCATGGCAGCGCCGAGCGCACCGCCGTGCTGCTCGTCAACCTCGGCAGCCCAGACGCACCGACGGCGGGCGCGACACGCCGCTACCTGGCGCAGTTCTTGAGCGACCCGCGCGTCGTCGAAATTCCGCGCCTGCTCTGGTGGCTGATCCTGCACGGCATCATCCTGCGCACCCGGCCGGCGAAGTCCGCAGCCAAGTACAAAACCATTTGGATAGCCGAAGGCTCGCCGCTGGTCGCCG
>JAYUSP010000428.1:0-3693 GCA_043755615.1 Betaproteobacteria bacterium | reverse complement strand
CCTCGCGGGCCTTGGTGCCGAGCAGCGTTGCCGATTCGATCGCGTCCAGCGCAAAACGGCGCAGTGCATCGACGCGGTGGCACCAGGCATCGAGGTACCAGGTATTGCGGTGGTGCACCAGGCGCTGCGGCGAGACGTCTCGCTCGCCGACTTCGCCGCGGCCGCGGGTCAGGTAACGCAGGTGGATGCGGCGGCGTTGCAAGAGCGCTTCGCCGACGAGCTCGAAAAAACGCGCCGGCACCGGGCGCCGCGCGGCGCTGATGATGCGCACCCGGTTGATCAAGGCCTGGGCGCCGCCGGGGCCATGGGGGCTGTGTGTGTTGTGCGTGCCGTGTGTGCCGTCTGTGCCGTGTGTGGCATTCGGGCGGCCGCCTTGCGCTGCGGCTGCGCCGCCGAGCAGGTGGTGGATGCGGTCGAGCAGCGGCTGCAGGTGGCGGCTGAGCATGCCGTCGGTATCCAGACCGCTGAGCAACTGGTGCGCCATCAGCAGCGAATACAGCTCGCGTTCGCTGAACCACAGGCCCGGCAGTTCGTGCTGGGCGCCGCGCGGCGCGCCGCGACCGGCGGTGAAGCGGTAGCCGCGCACCAAGCGGTCGTATTCGATCGGTGCGCCGAGTCGGCTGCGCAGGAATTCGATATCGCGCCACAACGTTGCGCGCGAGACCTCGAGCGCGCCTTGCAGTTCGGCAAAGCTGGCGTGGCCGCGGCTCTTGATGAGCAGCTCGATCTGGTAGAGGCGCTCGGTCTGGTTCATCTCGTCGGAATTTTTTGGGCACTCGTTTCAGTGTCTCACGTCATGAGACACCTGGCGTTGACACTGGTTTTGCCGGGGCCGTCCCGGTGCCTGCTGCCGGGTTCAACCGGCGCCAAGAAAGACGCTGCCATGACCGCCACTGCCGTGAACCAGATCGCGCTCTTCGACAACGCCGCTGCCTCGGCAGCCCGCCTGCCAGCGGCGCCGCACGCCGAGCGCGTGCACCCGCACCTGCACCTGGATCTGCACCCGCAAGCCGATGCCGGCTTCGACGCCATCGGCTTCGAGATCGGCTGGGACTACGCCCGCCAGCGTCTGGTGCCGCCTGCCGAGCACCTGCTTGGCGGCCACCCGGTGCGCCAGGGCTGGCAGGCCGGGCGTGCGGCCTTTGGCCTGCGCACGGGGCGGCCGACGCGGCATGTCCAGCGCTGGCTGCAACTGCGCCTGGACTCGTGGCTGCGCGCTCGTGTGTTCGAAGACGTGATGGTCACGCCACGTTTCCTGGCGCAGATCGATGTGCCGCGCTGCCCGGTGACGCGCGAACTGTTGAGCGCTGGCGAAGACAGCGCCAGCGACGCGGTGGTGTTGGCGCTGTTCGACGGCGCCGCAGTTGCTGCCGGCAACCTGGCCATCGTCAGCCGGCGTGCCGCCGCGGCGCGCGGGGCTTGTTCAGCCGCTGACGCCTGGGCGGTGGCGCGGCGTATCGAAGCCGGCGAGATCGGTGTGGGGGGTGTGCGCGGTGTTGGCGGCGCGCCGGCCGCACTTGACGCCGCGCAATGGCGCCGCCTGGCGACGTTGATCAGCCTGGCCACGCCGACGCCGCACGCGCAATGTGCGAGCCTGCCGTTGCCAGTGTTGCCGCCGAACCGCGCGCGCCTGGTGAACCCGGTGCAGGGGCTGCAAGCGTTGTTGACGCTGCTCTTCACTGGCAGCGCCTATGCGCGGCGCATGGCCGAGATCGGCGCGCTGATGCCCGATGCCGACAGCCGGCGCCACTACTTCCTGTTCATGAATGTGATGCTCGCGCGGCGGCTTGGCGTCGGCTGGCAGGCCGAGCGCGACGCGGTGCGCAGCACGCTCGAAGACGCCTGGGCGCACCCGATCGTGCAGCGGCGCTGGGAGCAGCTCGCGCTGCGCCTGAAACGCGCCGACTGCGAGCGGGTGCTGCGGCTGGCAACGCAGCGCGGCCTGGCCGGTGGGGGCATGCGCTGGCTCAGCGAAGCCCAGGCCAGCGACGGCTGGGCGCTCGAGTCGCAGGGGCGGGTGCGGCCCGCCGGCGCGCCGGCAGCGCGTCAGCGCGGATCGGTCGCCGCAACGACCAAAGCACCGACTACGACAGCGAGCACGACAGCGAGCCGGCCCGTCGCCACGACGGCGGCGAGCACCGCGGCGCTCACAGCTTGAAGTCGTAGTCGACGATCACCGGCGCGTGATCGGAAAAGCGCTGGTCGAGGTAGATCGACGTGCGCCGGGCGGTGGCCGCGATGGCCGGCGTGGCAAGCTGGTAGTCGATGCGCCAGCCGACATTCTTGGCGCGCGCCTGGCCGCGCTGGCTCCACCAGGTGTATTGCTCGGGCTGGTCGTTCAAAGTGCGGAAGACGTCGACCAGCCCGCCCTTGCCAAACAGCTTGTCGAGCCAGGCGCGCTCTTCGGGCAGGAAGCCCGAGTTCTTGAGGTTGCCCTTCCAGTTCTTGAGGTCGATCTCGCGGTGCGCGATATTCACGTCGCCGAGCAGCACAAATTCGCGCTCGGCCTTGAGCTTCATCAGGTGCGGATACAGGCGCGCGAGGAAACGGAACTTCACCAATTGGCGCTCCTCGCCGCTGGAGCCGCTGGGGAAATAACAACTGATGACGCTGAACTTGCGCTGCGGCGTGTCGAAGCGCAACTCCACCCAGCGCCCTTCGGCGTCAAACGCCTTGTGGCCGATGCCGACCAGCACGGCGCTGGGCGCCTTGCGCGTGTACAGGCCGACACCCGAATAGCCCCTTTTCTGCGCGAAGTGAAAATGCCCGTCCATGCCGGCGACGCGCTCGAAGCGGCCGGCCAGGTCGTCGGCCTGGGCTTTGACTTCCTGCACGCCCATACAATCGACGCCCGTGCTTTCAGCCCATTCGACAAAGCCCTTTGTCGCCGCGGAGCGGATGCCGTTCAGATTGAGTGTGATCAGCCGAAAACTCAAAGCATGCCCTCGATGAACGCCACCTCCGCACCCGACGCACTGGCGCTGGAGTTCGTGAAATTCTCCGTCGAAGCCGGCGTTTTGCGCTTCGGTGAGTTCAAGACCAAGGCCGGGCGCGTGTCGCCTTACTTCTTCAACGCCGGTGCCTTTGACGACGGCGCCAAGCTCGGCCGCCTGGCCGGATTTTATGCACGCCGCCTGATGGCCAGCGGCTTGCAGTTCGACATGCTCTTCGGCCCGGCCTACAAAGGCATCACGCTGGCCGCCGCGGTGGCGATCGAACTCGCGCGTGCCGGCCACAACGTGCCCTTTGCCTACAACCGCAAGGAAGCCAAGGACCATGGCGAAGGTGGCACGCTGGTCGGCGCGCCGGTCGCCGGCCGCGTTGTCATCGTTGACGACGTGATGTCGGCGGGGACTTCAGTGCGCGAATCGGTAGAGATGATCAGGTCGGCTGGCGGCCAGCCCTGCGGCGTGGCGATTGCGCTCGATCGGCAGGAACGCGCCATCGAAGGCGGCGCCGATGCGGCCTGGTCGGCGGTGCAAGTTGTGCGCCGCGAAATGAAACTGGATGTGGCCGCGATTGCGACCCTGGATGACTTGTTGCACTATTTGGCGCAGTCCGATGACCCGGCACTGCGCGACCACGCCGCGCCGGTGCAGGCTTACCGGCAACGTTATGGGGTCAACCTGGAGCCCGGATGCCCGTGAGCAGTCGACCGTCGATCAGCACCCGCCCGCGTCGCTGCGCGATGCC
>JAYUSP010000427.1:0-11565 GCA_043755615.1 Betaproteobacteria bacterium | reverse complement strand
CTGGCGTGTCGACATCGAAGACCTGGCGCCACTTGACCAGCGCGCGCTGCAATGTCGCGTTGGGGCACAAGGCGCCGAGGTCACTGACCGCAGCCTTGGGCAAGCCCAGGCGCAGCTTTGGTGCGGCCAGGCTGGCCAGCCAGGCATCGAGTTCGCCGATGCCGGCGACCACGGCGACTTGATCCGGCGGCGCGTCGGGCCCGTCGTTGTCGAACTCGCGCATCGCGCGCCGGGCCAGGCCCGACTCGGGGTGGCTGAGTTCGGCCAGGACCGCGATCGCGTGTGACAACCCCTCGGTCGGCGGCAGTTTGGACAGCCGGCGCACATGGAACGCCGCGCGCTCGCGGGCGGTCTGGTGTTCACCCAGGCCCATCAGGGTCGTGACTTCGAGCAGGGCCAGGTTCGGGTCGTCGGGCAGCAAGCGCTGCGCATTCAGGAAAGCCTGCCGCGCACCCTTGTCGTCACCGGCATCGGTGGCCAGCAGCGACAGCCGCTGCCAGCCCTTGGCCTGCACCGCGGCAGCACCCTGCGCGACCATATCGAGCGCGAGCTGCTTGCGCTTGCGCGGTTGGTGCAGGTCGAGGTAGGTGTCGCCGAGCCGGTCGAGCAGCTCGGCTCGTTCGTTAGGCCATGGCGGTGGCAGCAGGCTCCAGGGTTCGAGCAGGCGCCTGGCATCCGCCGCGCGGTCGTCGTCGAGCATCCACTCCGCGGCGCCGAGCACCAGCCGCGGCGGCGCCTGTTCGGCAGCCAGGCTGGCCCAGCGCGATGCAGGCAGGGCCTGGATCACCAGGATGCCCAGAAGGTCGGCATCAAAACCCGGCAACCCATGAAGCAGCGGCGCACAGCAATGTTTGAACTTGGCGCCCGAGCCGCACAGGCAGGCCTCGTTGCGGCCCGGCAGCGCCGGCCGCTGCGGGCGAAAACCGTGCCCCGGCAGCGGCACGCTGCCGAGCAGGCTCCAGCCCATCAGGCGAAACAGCCGCGCGGTGTCGGTGTCGCGCTGCGCAGCCAGCATCGGCGGCGGATGGTGGGCGTCGATCACGGCGGCAAACCGGCGCGGCCCTTCACTGGCCATGCGGTCGAGAAACGCCTCGCCTTCAAGGCCTTCGGCAATCCAGCCACAACAGGTCTGGAGCATGTCGAAGGTGGCATCGTCCTCGGGATCGGGTGTCAGTCCGCGCACCATGTCTTGATTCCTGCGTTGAGCTTGGGGGAAAGCGATCTTGACGGCGCCGGCAGTATCGCCGGAGCCGTCGACTGCACGACTGTCGGCACTGGCGGCACTGTCTCCAGCGCTAGCGCGGGCAAGGCCCGTTGCGGGCTCGAAAATCCTTTGGCAGCAGCGGCCGCGGCTCGCTGTGCAGACCGCGCGACAGCGCCTTGGCCATGCGCTCTTGTTTGACCAGCGGGCCACGATCCCACTTGCTGCGCGCGCTCCAGGCGTGACCCTGTTCGACCTGCCAGATGCTGGCGTCGACCGCGCCGACGCGCACCCGGCCGATGACCCGGCCATAACTGTCACGGCCCACGGTCTGTACCAGGACATCTTTGTTGAGCACCAGTTCGGCCAACGCATCGCGTGATTGCGGGCCCCCGCTCTGGCAGATCTCCGGGGCGTCGATATGCAGCAAGCGTACCTGCACTGCGGCCGCGGGCGCGGCGGGTTGCAGCAGCAGGCTGTCGCCGTCGAAGACCTTGCTCACTGTGCCTTCGATAACCGCGGATTGGGGCGCCAGGGCCGCGCCGACCGAGGGTGCCGCCAGGGCCGCGCTGGCGCCTTCCGCCATCATGACGATAACGCCAAGCAGCCTCAAGCCCATCGCGCCAGTCGCACCGCGTCGAATCGATTTTTGATTCATCACCTCATCGCCCACAAGGTCGCTCGCCGCCACGCAGCACATCATCGCCGATGCCGGCGGGCGATACTCGCGGGCATGCAGCACAACACCAACCTGGCCGATCTCGAAACGCCGCTCGCGCTGGTCGACGCGACCCAGATGTCGATCAATATCCAGCGCATGCAGGCGCGCATGCACGACCTCGGCGTGGCCTTCAGGCCGCATGTCAAGACCGCCAAATGTGTGCCGATCGCCAGACGACAGGCCGCCGCCGGCGCCAGCGGCATCACGGTGTCGACGCTCAAGGAAGCCGACGAGTTTTTTGGCGCCGGCTTTGACGACATTCTGTATGCCGTCGGCATCACGCCCAACAAGCTGGCGCATGTGCAACGCTTGCGCGAGCGCGGCTGCAAGCTCAGCGTGATCGTCGATTCGCTGGTGGCTGCCCGTGCCGTGGCGGCACATGGTGAGCAACAGGGCCACCGCTTCGAGGTGCTGGTCGAGGTCGATACCGATGGCCAGCGCGCCGGTGTGACGCCGGCCTCGGCGGCTCTGCTCGAGATCGCCAGCGCCCTGCACCACGGACCGGGCAGCACGCTGGCCGGCGTGATGACCCATGCCGGCGGGTCCTACGGCCTGCACACGCCGCACGCGCTGGCAGACTTTGCTGAAGCCGAGCGCAGCGGCATCACACACGCCGCGCAGCGCCTGCGGGATGCCGGCCTGCCCTGCGGGAGGGTCAGCGTCGGCTCGACACCCACCGCGCTGTCGGCGCGCGCGCTGCCGGGGGTCACCGAAGTCCGCGCCGGGGTCTATGTCTTTCACGACCTGGTGATGGCCGGCATCGGCGTCTGCCGGGTCGAGGACATTGCTTTCAGCGTGCTCGCCACCGTGATCGGCCACCAGCCCACCAAAGGCTGGGTCTTGATCGACGCCGGCTGGATGGCGCTGAGCCGCGACCGCGGCACCCAGGGCCAACCGGTCGACCAGGGGTACGGGCTGGTGTGCAGCGAAGACGGCACGCCGTTGGTGGACTGGATCGTCAGCGCCGTGAACCAGGAACATGGCACCGTGACGCGGCGTGGCGGCAGCCTCGAAGGCGATGATGTGCAGCAGCGTTTTGCAGTCGGCAGCCGCGTGCGCGTGCTGCCGAACCACGCCTGCGCCACCGCGGCGCAGTTCAGCGCCTACCACGTCATGCAACCCGGCGACGCGATCGAGATCTGGCCGCGCTTTGGGGGTTGGTGAAGCGCTTGTTGGCGCGGCTGCGCATCAACCCAGCGCCAGCGCGACCACCCCGGCGGCGATGCAGGCCGCGCCCAGCAGGCGCAGGCCACGCTTGTCTTCACCGAGCAGGCGCCCGCCGATGAGCGCGGCAAAAAGCATCGACACCTCGCGTGCCGGCGCGACATGCGACAGCGGCGCCATCGTCACTGCGTAGAGCACCAACACATACGCCAGCGGCCCGAGCGCGGCGACGACCAGCGCGTGGCGCCAATGGCTGCGGCAAACGTCCTTGAAAGCCTCGACCGCGTCGCGGCTCCTCAGCACCTGCGGCAACAAAAACGGCACCCGCAGCACGTTGCCGACATAGTCGAGCAGCACCGGGCCGACGAGCAGCACCTTCACCGCATAACCATCGATGACGGTGTAGCCGGCGATCAAGGCACCGCTGAGCGCGCCCCAGCGCAGGCCGGCCAGCAAACGGGCTCGCGCCACGGGGTCGGGCGCTTTTGCTCCGCTGCCGTGCAGGTCGCGGCCACGCAGTTGGCGCCACAGGCCCGGCCCGCCGGCGATCACAAAGACCCCGATGCACACCGCCAACACACCGGCCATGCCGATCGTGCCAAGCTGTTCGCCGAGCAGGAGCACGGCCCCCACGGCCGACATCAGCGGCGCGCTGCCACGCGCCACCGGGTAGACCACCGTCAGGTCGGCAACCCGGTAACCCTTGAGCAACGCGGTGAAATACAGCAGGTGCACGACTGCGCTGGCCAGCACGATCAGCCACTCGTGCAGGCCCCAGCGCGGCCACTCACCCCAGCCGAACCACAGCGCCACCGGCGCCCACAACAACGTCACCAGCAGCGCGCTCAGCAGCGCAAAGCGGTGGTCACCCGCGCCCTCGTCGGCGGCCTTCTTTGCCGCCAGGTTCCACACCGCATGCAGCAGCGCGGCGGCGAGGACGAGGGCCAAGGCGGCAGCGGGCATCGCCGGATTTTCGCTGCCGCCAGCGCGGACTACAGTCGCCGGCATGACAAGCCACCACCCGATCCTGGCCGAAGCCCTGCGCGGCGGCATCGTCGAATCGTTCCACCGCGGCGCGCTCGCCATCGTCGATGCCAGCGGCATGCTGCACACCGCGCTCGGTGATATCGACCGGCCGGTTTTCCCACGCTCGGCGATCAAGGTCTTGCAGGCGCTGCCGCTGGTCGAGAGTGGTGCTGCCGAGCGCTGGGGCCTGGTTGACGAAGAGCTGGCGCTGGCCTGCGCGTCACATGGCGGCGAAGAGATGCACACCCGCACCGCGGCGTCAATGCTGGCCAAGGCCGGTGTCGATGTGCGCGTGCTCGAATGTGGCGTCCATTGGCCCTACTTCGACGCCGCCACCAAGGCGCTGGCGCAGCGCGGCGAAGCCCCGAGCGCGCTGCACAACAACTGCTCGGGCAAACATGCCGGCTTTGTCTGCCTGGGCTGCGTGATGGCGGGTGATGCCGGAGATGGCGGTGCTGCCGGTGACGGCGGCATCGGCAGCCATGCCCGCGCGTTTTTGTACGGCTATGTGCAGCCCGATCATCGCGTGATGCGCGAGGTCAGCGCCGCGGTGCAGGCTGCCACCGGCTATGCGCTGGACAACACCGCGCGCGGGGTCGACGGTTGCTCGATCCCGACCTACGCGATCCCGCTGCGGCATCTGGCGCATGCATTCGCGAAGGTCGCCACTGGCATCGGCCTGTCGGCCGGCCATGCCCGCGCGGCGCAGCGCCTGCGCCGCGCAGTGGCCAACGCGCCGCAGATGGTCGCCGGCAGCGGCCGCTTCGATTCGCGCGTGATGGCGCGTCTGGGCGAACGTGTCTTTTGCAAGGTCGGCGCCGAAGGCATGTACTGCGCCGCGTTGCCCGAAGCCGGGCTCGGTGTCGCGATCAAGATGGACGATGGCAACAACGCCCGCGCCTGTGAAGTCGTGATGGCCGCGGTGATCGAGTCGCTGGTCAGGCTCGACGCTGCCGAGACGGCCTTCATGCGTGGCTTCAGCGACGCCGCCTTGAGCAACTGGAGGGGCATCGAAGTCGGCCGGCTGCGCGCTGCAGCCGCCGCGCGCGTGCGGGGCTAACGAGCTCACAAGCAACATAAATATCTGGTACCACGCAGCCGCCGCGCGCGTGCGGGGCTAACAGGCACTGAGCAGCGCGCGCTGCGGCGCTTTTGTCTGCTGACCGCCTGCTGAGCGCCTGCTGACCGCCGTTCGACCGGCGCCTGACCGCCGGGTGTCTTTCGGGATTGCCAGCCGAATGCGCCGCTGCTAACTTGTGACCATGATGCAGACCGATTCAATCACCCCTGGCGACCGCATCGTCACGCTGGACATCGTGCGCGGCTTTGCGCTGCTCGGCATCTTCATCATGAACATGCCCGGCTTTTCAACCTCGTTCTGGGCCGAAGCCGACGGCTCGCGGCTGTGGAACGACCCGCTGAACAAGTACGCCGAGATCGTCCGCGACATGCTCTTCTCGGGCAAGTTCAACAGCATGTTCAGCCTGCTCTTCGGCATCGGCTTCACGATCCAGCTCGGCCGCATGGTCGCTCGCGACGCCAGCGGCGCGATCGGCCTCTACGTGCGCCGCCTGCTCGCGCTGGTGGTCTTTGCGCTGTTGCATGTCTGCGTCATCTGGACCGGCGACGTGCTCCACATCTACGCGGTGCTGGGTTTTGGCCTGCTGCTGCTGCGCAAGGCGAGCGACCGCCTGATCATCGGGCTCATCATCGCCACGCTGCTGTGGACGCCGATCTCGGGCACGCTGCGCATCATCTTCATGACGCCCGAGGTCGTCGCGGCGATGGTTGCCGACGCCAAGGTCTGGGAGGCGTCGAACAACCTGGCCTACGGCCGCGGCTCGTTCGTCGATGCGGTGCGCGAGCACAGCGCCGAGTTTGTGCATTTTTATGACAGTCTGTGGCGCGCCTGGGGCACCTTCGGCTTCTGGATGCAGATGACGACCACGATGCTGATCGGCTTTTTGATCGGCCGTGGCGGCTGGCTGCAGCGCATCCCCGAATTGATGCCCGCGATCAAACGCTGGCAGTGGCGGTTGCTTGCCATCGGCATCGCCTGCTCGCTGTTTTTTGGCATCGTCGGTGAGCACTACCGCTTCCCCGGCCCGCACCCGATGAAGCTGCTCATCGGCATGGCCTACGTGCTGTCGCGACTGGCGCTGATGCTGTTCTACGTGCTGACCGTCGTGCGTCTGTCCCAGCTCAAGGTCTGGCAATTGCGCTTCAGCGGCATCGCCGCGGCCGGGCGCATGCCGCTGAGCAACTACATCCTGCAGTCGCTCATCGGCACCGCCATCTTCTACGGCTGGGGCTTAGGGTTCTGGGGCCAGGTCGGGCCGGCGGCCGAGCTGCTGCTGGCGATCGCGATCTTCTTTGTCGTGCAGGTGCCGCTGTCGATCTGGTGGCTGGCGCGATTCGAGTTCGGGCCGCTGGAATACCTCTGGCGGCTGCTGACCTACGGCCGCCGCCCGCGGGCCGCAGCAATCCTGAATTCCCCCCAATGACGCGCTCATGGCCGCGCGCATCAAGGCGCTGGTTTATCTGGACGCCTGCGTCCCCGCCCTAGACAAACCCCAGCCGCGGCGCCGCAAAACCACGCAGATTGGGCAGCACCGCGTTGAGCTGCGCATCGGCGGCGCCAAACCAGCCGAGCAGCGTCGCCGCGTACTGGTCGACGGCGGTCGTCGGGATCCAGCGGCCCTGGCGCTCCCAGGCCTGCACGCCGACATCGTCGGGGCCGCCCAGCGTGAGATCGGGGTAGCGCCCGTAGAGCCCGCCGCGCACCGCGCCGCCGAGCACGATATGGTGGTTGCCCCAGGCATGGTCGGTGCCGCCGGTGCTGTTGGCGACCAGCGTGCGGCCGAAGTCGCTCTGCGTGAAGGTGGTCACCGAAGGGCCCAGGCCGATGTCGGTCATCGCACGCTGAAACGCCGCCAGCGCGTCACCCAACTGCTTGAGCAGCGCAGCGTGCTGGCCGGTCGTCGGGCTGTTGTAGCCGGCCTGGTCGGCATGCGTGTCAAAGCCGCCGAGCTGCGCAAAGTACAGCTGCCGGTTGCCCTGCACGGTGGCGTTGGAGACGATCAGCTTGGCGGTCTGGTAGAGCTGTCGCGCCAGCGGCGTGGTGATCTTGCCGGCCACCGTGAGTGGCGCAAATGCGCGGTCGACGGCCGCAAATTCGGCACGCTGGCCGGGTGTCGCGGCGACGATATCGGCCAGCCGCTGCGAGACCACAAAAGCATCGCGGGTCTGCTGCGCGTACGCGTTGCCGATGCGACTACCGGCATCGGCGGCGTAGATCGCGTCGAGCGAGGTCTTGCGTTGCCGCATCGGTGCCCATTGCAGGTCGTCGGGGCTCATGCCGTAGGCGCCGAAAAAGTCACCCGGCCCCGGCAGCACCAGGGGTGCGCGCGTGGCCGAAACGCCGTAGCGGCCATTGCCGCCGACCGAGATCACCGGGTTCACCGTGGCCAGCACTTCGGCGCCGCGTGCGCCCCAACCTTCACGCGCCAGGCTGCTGGCGCCGGCACATTCCCACAGCACCTGCTGGTCGGAATGCGAAAACAGGTTTTCCGGGATCAGCGGCGAGTTGGCGGCCGCGGCAAGCCACTGCGCCTTGGTCAATGGCGCGGCCAGCGGGCCGGTATTGAAGACCGCCGCCATCTGGCCTTGCTCCCACGCCGTGCGCAGCGCGGCGACGGCCGGATGCAGGCCAAATTCGGTGCCGTTCAGCGGCACCAGGCTGGAGCGCGGAATCGCCAGCGCCGGCCGCGCAGCGGCATAGGCACCGTGGCGCGACGCGTCGGTTGGCACGATCGTGTTGCTGCCGTCGTTGCCGCCATAGAGAAAGACGCAGACCAGGGCCTTGTAATCCGCTGCCCAGGCGGTGCGCGGGGCCAGCAGCAGCGGCGCCAGCGCAGCGCCTCCGAGTGCGGCGCTCAGGGCCATGCCGCTGCGCTGCAAGAAGCTGCGACGCGCGGGGTTGGGGCTGTTGTGGTTGCCGTGGTTGCCGTGGCCGTGTTGGCTGGTGTTGCTTGCAGCAGCCGTGGCGGTGGTGTTGTGCTTCATCGTTGTCTCCCGCGCTTTCAGCGCTGCACCTGGTACATCGGCGAGCCGTAGATCAGATAGGCCGCGGTCTGCACGCGGCGACGCTGCCAGTTGTTGCTGTCGGTCTGCGCCGTCCAGGCCTGCACCGCGTTGAGCACCTGGGTGCGTGCGGCCGCCGGCAGCGGCTCGCCGAGTGCGAGCCTGGCGATGCGGTCGACAAGCCGGGGCGCATCGGCCGCGTCAGCGACGAAAGCCGACAGGTCAACTTGCGTACCGATGGCATTCGGCACGCCGCTTTCAGCCGACGACCCGCCCCAATCGAGCAGGTAGGTCAGGTAGTTCAGCCGGTTCAGCGCCGAGTTGGCGTTGTGGATGCCAAATGCCGGCGCGACCAGGTTGGTGCCGGCCAGCGGGTAACTCGGCGAGTAGAAGTTGAAGACGCTCGGCGAGCGAAAGGCATGCTGGCGGAAGGTCTCGCCCCACCACCAGCCGAGCGCGGCGCCATCGGTGCGGCCGTTCAGGCCCCGCAGCACGCCGATCATCGTCAGCACCGGGTCGCGCAGCTTGCCGGCATCGGGCCCGGGCCGCACGCTGCGCGCCTCGGCGTCGAGCAGCACCGCGGCGACCGTCGCCGCCAAGTCGCCCTTGATGCCGGCGCCAAAAGCCGACCCCGATGCGGGATCGACATAACGCCCGGCATTGAAGGCCTGCGCGACCCGCTGCACAAAAGCCGGCGTCGGGTTGCTGGTAACCAGGTGCTGCACCAGCTGGCGGCCGATGAAGGGCGCGATATTCGGGTGCGCCATCAGGCTGTCGAGCACGCGCTCCAGCGCCTGGGGTGCGCTGCGCGCCGCAGGCAGCGTTACGCCGCCCAGCAAGCGGCGTTCCTGGTTGTCGTGATACCGCGCCACCGGCACCATGTCGCCGGCGCGGTAGGTGCAATTGCTGCCTTCGGGCCAGCAGCCCCAGACGGCACTGCCGCCGGCCGGATACGTCCAGCCGGTGAGCGCGTAGGCGTACTCGCGCACGGTCGCGTTGTTGTAGGTCGGCACGCAGATGCCGGTTTTCAGCGAGCCGTCGAGATTGAGCTCACAGGTGCCAATCGCAAACAGCTGCAGCAGCTCGCGCGGATAGTTTTCGTTGGGCGCGGCGCGGTCGTTGTTCACATGGTTCAGGTACTCGCCCATCATCGGCGACAGGCTGACCTTCTTCAGCAGCTCGCGGTAGTTGGCAAAGCTCATGTCGAGCAGCATGTTGTGGTAACCGCGCAGGCCGTAAGTACCTTCGGTTTCGAGCGCCGAGATGACCACGATCTGCGACAGCGCAAAGGCCACCCGCTGGCGCAACTGGTCGGGCTGCGTGGTCGCGTTGCGATAAAAGTCCCACAGCAGCGGCTCGCTGGAAAACCAGTCGCGCCAGCAGTTGTCGCCCTTGTAAGGCGCACGCTCGCAGAAAAATATCTCCTGCACATTCTTGTCGACAGCATCGCCGTTGCCGCTGGTGTAACGCGACGCCCTCGGCATCAACATCTGGGCCTTGACCCAGGCGCTGGCGCTCTGCGTCTGCATCTGCGCAAGCAGCGTTTCGTTGGCGCCAAAAGTCGCCTGGTCGGCGAGCCGGCGCGCGTCGAGCAGGCCCGTCGGCGCGGCGCCGGGCAGCGGCCGTGGCGGCGTGCTGCCGATCCACACCACGCAGCGCTTGGTGACACCCGGCGCGGGGTCGGTGAAGGTCGTGCTGTTGCAGTTGACGGTGCCCGACAGCGTGCGCTCGACCCAGGTCGAGCCGAGCCCGTAACGCACGATCATCGGCTCGACGAGCGTGAACTTCTGGCCTTCGGAGGCGACCATCGGCCAGCCGACGGTGACCAGCGGCGCGAGCACCTGGCATTGGCGCGGGCCGGCAAAAACCGGCCCGGGGAAGGTCGCGTCGTCGCAGACCTGGGTGCCCGAGGCCATCTTCACGACCCAGTTCGCACCCGAGCCGAAGCGCACGACCTGGCGCTCGGTCAAGATGAAGCTCTGGCCGGCATCCACCGCCTTGACCCAGGCCACCGGCGCCGCAGGCGCAGCCGGCACCGCGGTTGCCACCGCTTGCAGCACATCGCGCGCTTCGGCGACTTCCATCGACACCAGCACCGACTCGGCGCCGCCGGCACCGGCACCCGCCTCACCCGCCGCGACGGCCGCGTTGCCCTGGGCTGCGTCACCGCCGGCACCGCCGCCGCAGCCGGCAAGCACGAGTGCCGCAAAGAAGGCCGAAGCCGCCGCCGGACGCATGAAGTTGGATGGATTTTTTGACACGACTGCGCTCATGGTGGATGACCCGGGATCCATCGTCGGGGCAAGCCACGAAGTGCATGTAGCCAAAGATTTCTGCGCCAGCGGCGATCTGCCCCGCTTTCACCGCGGCAGCGGCGCAGATGCCCGCTTACCCGCCGACACAAGGCAAGCAATCGATTCTTGTCATCGCACCGTCATGCCGCTGTGCTCGCGCCCGGCGCGCGGCGGCGCGGGTCTACGGCTTGCTGTCGCCGGCGTGGCCGGGTGTTTGTGCCAGCAGCGGGATCGCGCCGTCGGAGCCGCCGCCCAACAAGCCGGCCCGGGTATAGATGCCGAGCTTGTCGCGCGTATCGGCGATATCGAGGTCGCGCATCGTGAGTTGGCCGATGCGGTCGGCAGGCGTGAAGGCGCCAGCGCCTTTTTCCATCGTCAGCCGCTCGGGGTGGTAAGTCAGGTTCGGGCTCGTGGTGTCAGCAATCGACCAGTCGTTGCCGCGGCGCAGCTCCAGCGTCACCTCGCCGGTCACCGCGCGCGCGACCCAGCGTTGCGCGGTCTCACGCAGCATCAGCGCCTGCGGGTCGAACCAGCGGCCCTGGTAAAGCAGCCGCCCGAGTCGGCGGCCATGGCTGCGGTACTGCTCGACGGTGTCTTCGTTGTGGATGCCGGTGACCAGGCGTTCGTACGCGATGTGCAGCAGCGCCATGCCCGGGGCTTCGTAGATGCCGCGGCTCTTGGCTTCGATGATGCGGTTTTCGATCTGGTCGCACATGCCCAGGCCATGCCGGCCGCCGATGCGGTTGGCTTCTTCAAATAGCGTCACCCCGCTGTCAAACACCCTGCCGTTCAAAGCTACCGGTTGGCCTTCTTCGAAGCGCACGCTGACGGTCTCGGCCCTGACGACGACGTCGTCGCGCCAGAAGGCCACGCCCATGATCGGGTTGACGATCGTCAGGCCCTTGTTCAGGAACTCCAGGTCCTTGGCTTCGTGGGTGGCGCCGAGCATGTTCGAGTCGGTGGAATAAGCCTTCTCGGTGCTCATCTTGTAGTCGAATCCCTGCGCGACGAGGTACTCGCTCATCTCCTTGCGGCCGCCGAGCTCGTCGATGAACGCCTGGTCGAGCCAGGGCTTG
>JAYUSP010000426.1:0-11569 GCA_043755615.1 Betaproteobacteria bacterium | reverse complement strand
CGAGATCGAGTTCGGCCAGCACCCGGCGCAGCTTGCTGTCGGACAGCAGGCTGACGTGGTAGTGGCGGTCCCAGGTCACATCACCGATCTGCCAGGCGCTGGCCATGCCGCCGAGTTCGGGCGCAGCCTCGATCAGCGTGACCTGCTTGCCTTGCTGGCGCAGGCGCAGCGCCAGCGTCAGGCCGAGCATGCCGGCGCCCACGACCGCCCACTCGCGGCCGATGGCCGCCTGGTTGAAGGTCGGCGCGCTCATCGCGGCGCGTTGTTCGACTGCACCGACTGCACCGGCTGCACCGGCCGCACCGGCATCCCGCTGCGGCCGGCGCGCCAGCGTGTGGCCAGCATGCGGCGCAACAGGCCAAGGTGGCCGCGGATCGTGCGCAGCAGTTTCATCTTCGAGTGCCCGAGCAGGCGCACTTCAAGCACCGCGGGGAACTCCACGATGCGCTCGCCGCGCTGGTCGAGCAGCACCAGCAATTCGGCGACGCCGAGAAATCCACTCTCGCGCAGTTCGATATCGACCACGCGCGAGCGGCGGTAGGCGCGGAAGCAACTCGTGTAGGTATGCAGCTGCTGCTTGAACAGGCAGCCGTACATGAACGACAGGCCCTTGGACAAGAGCAGGCGCCAGGCCGGCACGTTCTTGACTTCGCCCTGCGGGTGATACGGCGACGCAGTGACCACTGCGACATCGTCGGCAAGCAGCGGGATCAGGCCGCCGATCTGCGTCGGGTCATAGGTGCAGTCGCAGTCGATCGAACAGACGATTTCGGTTTCGGCGTGGCGCACGCCGGTCAGGATCGCCGCGGCGACACCGCGGTTGCGCTCGTGGCGCACGAGCTTGAACTGCGGCTGGCCGCCGAAGAGGCGTTGCAGCGCCGGCCAGGTGGCGTCGCTGCTGCCGTCGTCGACAAAGACGAAGCGCAGCTCGTACAGCGCGGCGAAGTCGCTCGCCAGGCGCCGCAAGGTATTGGCGAGATAAGGCAGCACCTGCTCTTCGTTGAAACAGGGCATGACCAGCGTCACCGGGACGCGGGCGTGACCGGCGGTCGGGATCGGCACGATCGACTGCGCAGCGACGCTGGCGCCGGCGGGGTCAGCGACGCGCTCGCCGGACCGCACTTGGGCAGGCTCGGCACGCAGTTGCAGATGGTCGCGCACCGATTCGAACGGATAGCGTTTGAGGTAGTAACGCAGCCGCCAGTCCATTTTCTCGAGATTGCGGTACTGGCGCACTTGCGCGTGACCGGATGCGGCCGTGATCTTGGGCAACGCGTTGTCGAGCTCCCAGACGTGGAAATACATCACCAGCGGCGCGTCACTCTCGCGCATCCGGCTCGAGATGATGCGGTGCATCACCCGGTGCGGGATGTGGCGCAGGTAGGCGCCGCCGGCGATCGGCACATGCCAGCCATTGACGTCCCAGGTGGTCAATGGCAGCTCGACAAGTTCGGTGCCGGCGTGTTGGTGCTTGAAAGGAAAACGCCGCCAGGGTTGGGCGGCCACCGAACGCCCACGTGGGTAAAAGCTGGAGTCGTAGACCAGGCCTTCTTCGGCGATGACGTCCAGCGCCCACAGGTCGCGCAACCCGAGATGCCCGCGCGCTGCGCGGTAGCCCAGCACCCGGGTGCCACCGGCCTGCTCGATGGCCGTGCAGGAGCGCCGCAGGTCCAGGCGGAATTCGCCCGGATTCATCTCCTGGATCGTGCGGTGGAAATAACCTTTGCTCGCGACCTCGTGGCCGCGTCTGACGATATCGCGCAGCACCTGCGGCATCTCGTCGGCGACCCAGCCGAGCACAAAAAACGTTGCTTTGACGCCGTACTCGTCGAGCAGGTCCAGCGTGCGGTGGGTATTGCATTCGATGCGCGGCTCGAAGCGGTGCCAATGCCGGGTCGTGATGAGGCTGCGAAAAGCGCTCGCGTGGTAGTAGTCCTCGACCGCGATGGTCAGGATGCTCGGGCGTGCCGGCACGGTGTCACCGGGGTCGGGGGCTGAGCCGCTGGCGCGAGACGGCAGCCTCATCACGCCAACGCGACTTGCGGGTCAGCCCCAACCCCAACCCCAGCCGCAGCGACCGCGGCCATGCGCGACACCAACGCGGCTGACGAGCGCCCCTGCACCGGCTTCTTCACTGGCGCTGCGTCGACGATGCGGCAACCGGTGACGCAGGTGCCGGCGATGCGCTGCACTTCACTGAAGCGCACCTGGTTGAAACCATCGACGGCATAACGCTCGTTGAGAAAGTCGACGAGACCCGAGACTTCGTTCGCAACGCCGGTCTCGACGTTGCGAAAACCCGCGCTGACGCTGTCGATCAGCGCGGCGTCGGGGGCGGCCACGCCGCGCCCGATGCCGGTATAGCCGATGCCCCGCGCGGCCACGTCTTCGGCGCGCCACAGATTGCAGGCATCGACCACGCCGACGAGTTTTTTGGCCTGCGTGAGCATCGTTTCGCGGTCGTCGATATAGACCCGGTGCCCTGTGCACAGGAAGGCGATCTCGGCGTCGGCCAGCACGGCGCCGATGTCGCGGCTGAAGACTTCTGTCAGGCCGGTGCGCCTGAGGTTCTGGTCGGTGGCGTAGACATACGGGTCGTGGATCGAGACCAGCGCGCCGCGGTCAATGAGCTGGCGAGCGAGCGACAGCGTCGGCGAATTGCGCGTGTCCTCGGAATTGAAGCGATAGGCTGCGCCGAGCAGCGCCACCTTGCGCCCGGCCAGCGAACCAAAGGCCCGTTCGGCCAGCGCGATGGTGTGGGCCGGCGATGCGTCGTTGATGCGCCGGGCTTCAAGGATCAGGCTGCGCCGGGTGTCGTGCTGCGCTTCGAGCGCGCGCCACCAGAGCAGGATGCCGTCCTTGGGCAGGCAATGGCCACCGACCCCGACGGTGGGCACGAGCAGGCCGCCGCTGGGCACCGCGTTCGGGTCGGCCGATGCGCTGTCGGAATCGTTCATGCGCGCGTTGACCTGGTCGCGCAGCGCAAAGAAGTCGATGCCGGCGGCGTCGCAATGCTGGGCGACTTCGGTGGCGTAGGCGATGCGCACATCGCGGTAGGCGTTCTCCAGGGTCTTCACGACCTCGGCAGTCATGCTGTTGGTCTGGTGCAGCGTGCCCTGGGTCACGATGCGCGCGTAGAGCCTGGCGATCAGGCCGGGTGTGTCCGGGTGCAGGCCGGCGACGATCTTGTCCGAGCTTGCAACACGCTCGACCAGCCGGCCCGGCATGACCCGGTTCGGGCTGTTGCCAAGCAGCACGTCGCGCCCTTCCATGAGGCCGTGGCGCGCGAACAGGTCACGCACCAGCGTGGCCATCGTCGACGGTGCGAGGGTCGATTCGAAGATCACCATCGGCACGTTGCCAGCCGGCCGGCGCGCGAGCACTGCGGCGAGCCCGTCAAGCGCCTCGAAGAGCGGGCCGTAGTCGGGCTCCAGCCCCTTCTTGTCGGTCTGCGTGCAGACCAGGATCACGTCGGCGTCGCGTGCGGCTTCGTAGTCGTGGCTGGCGCTGAGCAGACCCGCGGCCACCGATTCGGCAACCACCCGGTCCAGATCGGGCTCGATGCCGCCGATCGGCGAGCGGCCCTCGTTGATCGCACCGACCTTCCAGCCCGAGGTGTCCGAATTGCGCTGGATCACGGTGACGGTGGCCGGCTGGTCACCCCCTTCGCGGATGCGCGCGTGGGCCAGCAGCGCAGCCATCGGCATGCCGACGATGCCGGGGCCGATGACGGCGATTTTTTTGACATGCCAGGAGATGACACGTTGATTGAGGAGGGTCAAAGGCATGGTGTCTACGGGGCGGTGGCCAAGGAAGGAAAGGGATCGGTCGCGACGGCGCGTGGCAGGTCGTCGAGGGTGCTTGCGGCGCGGGTCGCGTTGATCAGGCTGACGTCCATCTCGACGCTGCGATGCGCTGCCTGCGAATCGGCGTCGATGAAGTTGCGGTGCCAGAGTTCCAGGCACAACAGGCCCCAGAGGCGGCGCCCGAAGGCGTTTTCGGAGCCCATCAGTTTTTCGACTTCGGCGCGCTCGAACAGCCCCCGCTCGGTGGCCCGGCGGGACAACAAGGTATCGGCAAAAAAGGCCCGCGCCTGACCCTTGGCCCAGAGGTGCATCGGCACCGGAAAGCCCATCTTGTCCTTGCGCTCGCGCACCGCGGCGGGCAAGAGGTCACCGATGACCCGCTTGAGCACATGCTTGAGCTCGCCGCCGCGGAACTTCAGGTTCGGCGGCATGCTGGCCACGAGGTCGGTGATGCGGTGGTCGAGCAACGGCACGCGCGACTCGAGCGACGAGGCCATCGTGACGCGGTCCTCGACCTGCAGCAGCGCCGGCAGGTTGGTGACCATGTCGTAGTGGGTCATCTTGTTGAAATAGGAGCCTGTCTGCGGGTGGTTGAAGACCGCGCGAAAACGCTCGAAGCGTGTCTCGGGGTTGCAGGTGGCGCGGAAGGCAGCGGTGAGCAGCGCGTTCGACCCGCCGCTGCGGTCGATGAGGCGGAAGTAGCGTCTGTCCATGTCTTCGAACAGACCGTTCTGCCAGAACTGCTGCAGCATCGGCCGGTATTGCTGCAGCGACGGCAGGTTGGGCAGGATCGAGGTCAGCGAAACGATGTGCTCGCCCTCTTCGTTGCTCTCGCTGATCGCGCCTTTCAGCGCCTGTTCGAGATAGGCCACGAGATAACGCGCATAGCCGCCAAAAATCTCGTCGCCCCCCTGGCCACCGAGCACCACCTTGACGTGTTTGGCGGCATGCCGCGAAACCATGTACTGCGGGAACAGGCCGGGCCCGGCGACCGGCTCGTCCATGCTGTAGATCAACTGCGGCATGAGGTCGACAAAGTCGGTCTCGGTCGGCGTGATCAGGTGCATCTGCGTGCCGTAGGCTTTCGCCACCATCTGCGCATAGGGCGACTCGTCGAACTCCGGGCCTTCGGCAAAACGACCGGTGAAGGTCGCCAGCCCCGACGCACCCTGGCGCGCTGCGAGCGCGGTGACCAGGCTCGAGTCCATGCCGCCGCTCAAGTAGGCGCCGACCGGCACGTCGCTGCGCATCTGCAGGCGCACCGCATCGGCCAGCAGGTGGCCAAGTTCTTCGACCGATTCGGCTTCGCCACGTTCGCTGTTGACCTGGAAACGCGGCTCCCAATAACGCACCGTCGTGGTCTGCCCGTCGTCGAGGCGGATGCTGCGGTACTCGCCTGGCTGCAGCGCCGAGATGCCGGCGAACATGGTGCCGCCACCGAGCACGTACTGGAAGGTCAGGTAGTCGCGCACGCCATCGAGGCAAGCCGTTGCGCGCACATCCGGGTGCGCCAGCAGAGCCTTGATTTCCGACGCGAACAGCAGCCGCCGGGTCGTGCGGTGCAGGTACAGCGGTTTGATGCCGAAGTGGTCGCGTGCGATCAACATCCGCTGGCGTGCGTGGTCGACAAGTGCAAACGCGAACATGCCGTTGAACCGGCGCACGCAGTCGTCGCCGTACTCTTCGTACATCTGCAGGATGACTTCGGTATCGGAGCGGGTGCGGAACTGTCGTCCGCGTGCGATGAGTTCCTGGCGCAACTCGACGTAGTTGTAGATCTCGCCGTTGAAGACGAGCACCAGCGCGCGATGTTTCATCGGCTGCTGGCCGGTGTGCAGGTCGATGATCGCCAAGCGGCGGTGCGCCAGCGCCACCGATGCCGCGAGATATTCACCGTCGCCATCGGGCCCGCGGTGGATCAGCGCTCGGCTCATGCGGCGCAGCGCCACCGGGTCGGCGGGGCCGTGGTCAAACTGGACGATGCCTGCGATGCCGCACATGGGATGTTTTTTCGACGGCCTAGAGCAACGCAGCGATGCGGCTCGCGGCATGCTCGTCACCGTAGAGCGCGGGGCGGGTGGCGGGGAGCCGGAGCTCACGCACCGCGCGCACGATGCGCCGCGCGTCAGCGCCGACGAGCGTGTTCCAACCCGCGCTCACGGTTTCCGTCCACTCGGTGTTGTCGCGCAGCGTGATGCAGGGCCGGCCGAGCCAGTAGGCCTCTT
Organism: Betaproteobacteria bacterium; assembly: GCA_043755615.1. Taxonomy (GTDB): domain Bacteria; phylum Pseudomonadota; class Gammaproteobacteria; order Burkholderiales; family Burkholderiaceae_C; genus Rubrivivax. The sequence goes on along the minus strand of JAYUSP010000426.1, from coordinate 5,538 downwards.
TCTGCACGCCGCCAGAATCGGTGAGGATCGCGTGCGCGCCCTGTTGCAGGCGCACCATGTCGAGATAGCCGACCGGCTCGATCAGATGAATGCGGCCGCGGCCGCGGGTCGCAGCGTTGGGCCAGCCGATGGCTTGCAAGGCCTTGGTGGTGCGCGGATGCACCGGGAACACGATCGGTTGCGGCAACACGTCGAGTGCGGCCAGGATCGCCGCCAGGCGCTGCGGCGAGTCGGTGTTTTCGGCGCGGTGAACCGTCACCAGCAGGTAGCTGCCGGCATCGAGGCCGAGCACGTCGAGGATCGTCGAGCGTGACTTCGCACGCGCCGCGGTTTCGGCCAGCGCCTGCGCCATCACGTCGCCGACGACATGCACGCCTTTGACGATGCCTTCAGCGGCCAGGTGCCGGGCGGCGGTATCGCTCGGCGCCAGCAGTAACGTCGAAGCGTGATCGACGAGTACGCGGTTCAACTCTTCGGGCATGCTGCGGTCGAAGCTGCGCAGGCCGGCTTCGACATGAACGATGGGCCGATGCAGCTTGGCGGCGGCCAGCGCGCCAGCGAGTGTCGAATTGGTATCGCCGTAAACGACGACATGGTCGGGCCGCAGGTCTTCGATGATGGCCTCGATGCCGGCGAGCATCGCCGCCGTCTGCGCGCCATGTTTGCCCGAGCCGATGCCGAGGTGATGGTCGGCCGGGCGCAAGCCGAGTTCGTCGAAGAACACCGCCGACATGTTGGTGTCGTAATGCTGGCCGGTATGCAGCAGCACCTCTTCGTGGCCACCGGCCGCAAGTGCCCGGCTCAACGGTGCCGCCTTGATGAACTGCGGCCGCGCGCCAACGATGGTGAGGACTTTAGACAAAGTGCCGGCGACCAGGTTTGACCAGCCCGACCCACCAGCCATCCAGCGGCCGCCGCACCCGGGCGAATGTCGGGTCGCTTGCGATCGATGGAGTGGGGTTGAATTTGCGCGGCATGAGTTGCAAGAAAGGCTTGGCTTGATGCTAGGGGAGCCACACGGAAAATGATTTCCCCCAACCACGGGGTCAGGCATTTCGACCGTGACCTTGTGCGCATTGCTTCGCGTGGATCGAAGCGTCGCGACAAGAGGAGCCTTCAAGGCGCGCTGTCGTGCTGCAACGGCAAATTGTTAACGCGTCACTGGTCTCGCCAGCACGGTGTGGGGCAAACGTGATGCCGCGAGCGGCCACGCCAAGGCCAGCGCGCCCAGCAACGCAGGCAGCGCCAGCGTCGAATGCCGCGGCGAGGTCTGGATGAAGCCGGCGACAAAAAACATGTGCACGATGTAGACCGCGGCGATTGCGTCGGCAAAGCCCAGCGGCAAGCGGCGCAGCAGGCGCGACGTGAAGCGCCATAAGAACGAGGCGACCAGGCCGATCATCACCAGCACATAGACGACACGCAGCAAGGTCTCGGCGCCGAGCAGCACATAGTGCTCGGTACGCAGGTCTTCGAGGTCGACGCCACGGCTCTCGGCCTCTCTGATGGCGTACCAGTTCACGCTCAGCGAAGCCGCCTGTTTGAAGCGCTCGACCGCCAGGCTCATCAACAAGCTGTCCTCGGGGCTGGCGGCCCAGATGAGTCGCATGTTGGGGATATAAAAACCCTGCATCAGCATCACGCGCCAGCCATAGACCACGCGCTTGGCAAACGCCACCGGATGGGCCACGACGGCTTCCTTGAAAGCGCCCTTGAGGTACTGCTCGCCCAGCAACGTCGGCGCTGATTTCGCGCCAACCTTTTCTTGCACCAGCTTGTCGACGAAGTCGTCATTCAGCACCACGCCCCAGGGGTTGTTCGGCAGCACACCGAGGCCGAGGTAGTAGGACGCACTCGAGTTCGATGAGGTCAACCGGTACTCGCCGATCGTGGCGTGCGTGTAGATCGACCAAGGCACCATCGCCACCAGGGTGGTTGCAAAAAGGACCGCCGCGCGGGTCGATCGCTGCAGCCACGTCGAGCCGGCGATGAGCGGCCCGGAAGCCACGAGCGCCATTGCCAGCAGCAGCGAGATGAGCAGGAACTCGGTGCGGATATTCGCCGCGATGCCAAAGGTCAGCGCGCTGGCCAGCGTCCAGGGCAGCCAGCGATCGCTGTCGAGCGATCGCCAGAGCAGGCAGGTCGCCGCCAGGCCCAGGATGCAGGCCATCGAGTTGCTGTAGTACGACGCCGCCACCGCGAACCAAGGCGCCATCATCAGCGCCATCAGAACAGCAAAACCGCGACCCGACCGCCAGCCCGTGCGGTCGGGCAGCTTGCGTGTCAGGGTGTCGAACCAGAAGCCCGCAGCCACGACGCCCAGCACGGCCTGCAGCCAGACCAAGGCGCTGCCAAACAAGCCGGCGAGCAGCGAAAAACCCCAGATCGGATACGCCGGGACTTCGGGCACGACGCCTGCCAGCAGCTTTTGCCCGGCCTGCAAGTGGTCGTCCCACACCGACCCTGGCGACATCGACAGCGCGCAGTAAGTGCCGACGCCGCTGAGCAGCGCACTGACGAGCAAGAAGGTCGTGAGCTGCGCGCGGCGCTCATGCTGGGGCAGTGAATTCATCGACGATGGTGAGGGCTGGGTCGTATGCCGCCAGTCGCAGCCGGCAGGGGTTTTGAGTGTCGCCGCACCGACGCCTGGAATGCCGTGCGTCGAGCTGCACGAAGTCACGGCTTGCGGGCGTTTCAGCGCGCTGCAGCGGGTTTCAGCGGGTTGCAGCGGGTTTCGGATTCCGCTCGCAAATCGTAGAGACCGGTCGTCGTCACGACCCCCCGCAAGCCCGGGGTCCGGGCTCGGCGCGCCCCGCGTCCCAGGGGCTGCTGGCGGCGGCAACGCTTTGCTTCAGGCGACCGTGCGAACCTCGCCCGTGCCGTGCAGATTGCTGACGCAGCGGCCGCAGATCGTCGCGTGCATGGCATGGGTGCCGATATCGCTGCGCCAATGCCAGCAGCGCTCACACTTGGTCGCTGACGACGGGGTCACGATGACCTGAAGTTCGTCGCCGGGCACCAGCTCGGCGGCCGAGGTGATGAGCACAAATTTCAGCTCGTCGCCGAGGGACGCGAGCAAGGCGCGGTCGGCCTCGTTGGCAGCCAGGGTCACCGTCGCCTGCAATGATGAGCCCAGGCCGCCGGCCGTGCGAACGGCTTCGATCTCCTTGTTCACGACATCGCGGATCGCGCGCACTCGCGCCCACTTGTCGATCAGGTTCTCATCGACTGCATCGAAGCCGACAAAGGTCTCGGTGAAGATCGACGGCGTGTGGCCGACCAGGTCCCAGGCTTCTTCGGCGGTGAAGCTCAGGAATGGCGCCATCCAGCGCAACATGGCCTGCGAGATCTGCCACAGCGCGGTCTGCGCGCTGCGCCTGGCGAGCGACTTCGGCGCGGTGGTGTAGAGGCGATCCTTGAGCACGTCGAGATAAAACGCGCCAAGGTCTTCAGAACAATAGTTCTGCAGCTTGGCCACCACCGGATGGAACTCGAAGACCTTGTAGTGCGCCAACAGATCGGCCTGCAATTGTGCTGCGCGCGCGATCGCGTAGCGGTCGATCTCGAGCATCTGCGTCGGCGCCACCGCATCCTTGGTGGGGTCGAAGTCGGCGGTATTGGCCAGCAAAAAACGTAGCGTGTTGCGGATCCGCCGGTAAGCGTCGACAACCCGCGCGAGGATCTTGTCGTCGATGCTCAGGTCGCCCGAGTAGTCGGTGGCCGCGCACCACAGCCGGATGATTTCGGCGCCGAGCTGGTTGCACACCGTGCGCATCTCGACAAAGTTGCCGAGTGACTTGCTCATCTTGCGGCCCTGGCCGTCGACCGTGAAGCCGTGGGTAAGCAGGCCACGATAAGGCGCCCGGCCTTCGAGCGCGCAGCCGATCAGGAGCGCACTGTGGAACCAGCCGCGGTGCTGGTCATGGCCTTCGAGGTAGAGGTCGGCCTCGGGGCCCGAGGTGTGATGACCGGGGTCGTCGGCCGGGCCACGATGACTGCCCTTGAGCACATGCGCGAAGGTCGATCCCGAGTCGAACCAGACGTCGAGGATATCGTTGCTCTTGGCGTAGTTTTCCGCCGAGTTTTCGCCACTCGCGCCGAGCCAGTCTGCCGCGTCGAGCTGGCTCCAGGCTTCAACGCCACCGGTTTCGACCAGCTTCGCCGCGCGATCCATCAAGGCCAGCGACTCGGGGTGCAGCTCGCCGCTGACCTTGTGCAAAAACAGTGGCAGCGGCACACCCCAGTTGCGCTGCCGGCTGATGCACCAGTCGGGCCGGTTGCTGATCATGTCGCGCAACCGTGCGCGGCCGTTTTCCGGGAAGAAGTCGGTCGCGTCGATGGCTTCGAGCGCAGTCTGGCGCAGTGTCTTCGGCGCCTTGTCGACGGTGCACACGCCGTCACCCTCGTCCATGCGAACGAACCATTGCGCCGCGGCGCGATAGACCACCGGCGACTTGTGGCGCCAACAATGCGGGTAACTGTGTTCGAGCTTCGAGGTGTTGAGCAGGCGGTCGCTCTGCGCCAGCACTTCGACGATGCGCGGGTTGGCTTTCCAGATGAACATGCCGCCAAACAGCGGCAGCGTTTCTTCGTAGACGCCGTTGCCCTGCACCGGGTTCAGGATCTGCTCATGGTCCAAGCCATGCGCGATGCACGACTGGAAGTCTTCGACGCCGTAGGCCGGCGCCGAATGCACGATGCCGGTGCCGTCTTCTGCCGTGGCGTAGTCGGCCAGGTAGACCGGCGCCAGCCGCGCATAACCGGGGTTGGTCTGCGCCAGCGGGTGATGAAAGTTGAGCGCCGCCAGCTTGGCGCCGAGCACCGTGCCGACGACCTGGCCTTCGAGGCCATAACGTCCAAGGCATTTGTCGACGAGCTGGGTGGCCAGCAGCAGCAGCCCGCGTTTTGTGTCGACGAGTGAATACTCCAGCGCCGGGTTCAGGTTCAACGCCTGGTTGGCCGGGATCGTCCATGGCGTCGTGGTCCAGATCACCGCGTACGCTGCCTGAGACAACGCGGCCAGGCCAAAGGCCGCGGCAAGTTTGTCAGGCTCGGCGCAGAGGAAAGCGACATCGACCGTCGGCGAGACCTTGTCGGCATATTCGATCTCGAACTCGGCCAGCGACGAGCCGCAGTCGAAACACCAGTACACCGGCTTGGCGCCGCGGTAGACAAAACCACGCTCGAAGAGGCGCTTGAGCACGCGCATCTCACCGGCCTCGTTGCCGAAGTCCATCGTGCGGTACGGGTGCTCCCAATCACCGAGCACACCCAGGCGCTGGAAGTCGGCCATCTGTTGCGCGATCTGCTCGGTCGCAAAGGCGCGGCTCCTGGCCTGCACTTCGTCCCGCGGCAGGCCGCGGCCATGCAGTTTTTCGATCGCGTTTTCGATCGGCAGGCCATGGCAGTCCCAGCCCGGCACATAACGCGCGTCGAAGCCGGCAAGCTGCTTCGATTTGACGACCATGTCCTTCAGGATCTTGTTCACCGCATGGCCGATGTGCAGCTTGCCGTTGGCATACGGCGGGCCGTCGTGCA
>JAYUSP010000425.1:0-3699 GCA_043755615.1 Betaproteobacteria bacterium | reverse complement strand
GTGGTCATGAGCAGGGCGCTCGACGGTGTCGACGCGCCGCCGGTGCGGGTCGAAGTGCACCTGGCCAACGGCCTGCCGGGGTTCACGCTGGTCGGCTTGGCCGACACCGAAGTCAAGGAGTCGCGCGAACGTGTGCGCGCAGCGCTGACGGAGAGTGGTTTTGCCTTCCCGCACAACAAACGGGTGACGGTCAACCTGGCACCGGCAGACCTGCCCAAGGAGTCGGGCCGCTTCGACCTGGCGGTGGCGCTGGGCATCCTGGCGGCGGCCGGTGTCATCGAGCCGAAGGCGCTGGACGGCTTTGAGTTTGCCGGCGAGTTGTCGCTGGCCGGTGAGCTGCGGCCGATCCGCGGCGCGCTGGCGCTGGCGCTGGCGGTGCGCCATGCCGGCGGGCCGCAGCGCACGCTGGTGCTGCCGGCCGGCAGTGCCGAAGCCGCGGCCTGCGTGCCCGGCCTGGATATCCGCAGCGCCACGCACCTGCTGCAAGTTGTGCAGTCGCTGCTGCCGCCCGCCGATGGCGTCGCCGCGGTGCCGCTGCCACGTGCGGTGCCGCTGCCACGGCAGCCGGCGCCGCAGCGCGACGATCTCAGCGACGTGCGCGGTCAAGCCGGCGCGCGGCGGGCGCTGGAGATCGCCGCCGCCGGTGCGCACAGCCTGCTCTTTGTCGGCCCGCCGGGCACCGGCAAGTCGATGCTGGCGCAGCGCCTGGTCTCGATCCTGCCGCCGATGACCGATGCCGAAGCGCTGCGCAGCGCCGCGCTGCAAAGCCTCACCCGCAACGGCTTTGACGCGGCCTCATTTGGCCAGCGCCCATTGCGCACGCCGCACCATTCGGCGAGTGCGGTGGCGCTGGTCGGCGGCGGCTCGCCGCCGCAGCCGGGCGAGATCTCACTCGCCGATGGCGGTGTGCTCTTTCTCGACGAGTTGCCCGAGTTCCAACGCAGCGCGCTCGAGGCTTTGCGCGAGCCTTTGGAAACCGGCCAGATCACGATCTCGCGTGCCGGCCATCGGGCGCAGTTTCCGGCGCGCTTCCAGCTTGTCGCGGCGATGAACCCCTGCCCCTGCGGTTATCTCGGTGCGTTCGCCGCGACCGGCAAGCACTGCCGCTGCACCACCGACGCGGTGGCGCGGTATCACGGCAAACTGTCGGGCCCGCTGCTCGACCGAATCGACCTCATCGTCGAGGTGCCGGCCGTCAAGATCGGCGAACTGCTCGCCGCGCAGCCGGGGGAATCGTCAGCCGCGGTGGCGGCGCGGGTCGCGGCCGCGCGGCATCACCGCGCCGCGCGTATGGAGCGCAACGGCGCGCAGCTCGATGGCATCGAAGACAGCGCGCTGCATTTTGTGCAGCATGCCGCCGAGCGCCTGGGCTGGTCGGCACGCGCGGTGCACCGGGTGTTGAAGGTCGCCAGAACGATCGCCGACCTGGCCGCTGCGGATTTGGTTTCGGCAGCGCATGTTGCAGAGGCGGTGCAGTACCGGCGCGGGCTGCACAGCGCCTGAGCGGCGGCGGGCTGAGATTGCCCGATGGTCGGCGGCGGCGCTTCAACACCGACGCGATGCACCGCGGCGGTGGTGCTGACGCGCGACCGGATCGACGCCAATCATCAGGGTTGACCTCGCCCTTGTTTCGGGGGGGGGGCTGACAGCCGAGCCCTGGCTGCGTCGAATCAGTACCTGCGCTTTTCCGGCCAGCCGGCTCGCGGCGCGATGACTTCAACGACACAAAGGGGTTGGAATAATGAAAATTCGCTGGGTTGGCGTGGTCGCGGCGATGTGGCTCGCGGGTGTTGCAAGTTCCTATGCCGCGACGCTCGTTCACGCGAAAGCAAGCAGCTGGGATTTCTCCTGGAGCATCTACGACGCAAACCCGGACGACGGGCTCGCGCCGAGTGTTTCTTTTCTCGACGCGGCGAATGCCTGGCGATCGCTCGTTCAGCTAGAGCTCTCATACAACGTCGAAAACGGCGCCACGATTGCCGTCGATAGCTCAACTGCCTACGCTGCTGCCGGTGCCGAGCCCGCTGTACTGGCCAGGTCAATTTCGCCCAGTGCAGGGTACAGCGGTGCGGGAATTCGCTCGCGCGATGGCGGCTTGGTGGCCAACATCGCGTTGAATGGCCCCGGTCTCAGCGGGTCTGCGTACGCCGGCATTTCGTCGACGGCCACCGACATTCCTTCGGACACCTTCTACAACCTCGTGCTCGGCCCCGGCACCGGGCTGCGCATGTCGACTTGGTCCAAGGTTGAGCGGTGGGTGACCAGGGAGTATTTCTCGGACAGGTTTGACTTCGCCGTAGCTCAAGTTCAACTGTTTACGCGGTTCTCGCGTCCCGACGCCAACGGCTTCTACAACGCGGCCACTCGTGTCGCGTCTCCCGTCGAGACATTGAGGATCGTGGGCGATGGAGGCGATTTTTCGGCTGCCTATTACGCGACTGACACGCAGCAGCTTTCGCTACAGTTCGAAAACCTCACCGACGGCCCACTAGTCGGCCGCATCAGGGTCGACGCAAGAGCCGACGCATCGACCGGCGGCGTGGCCGTTATCCCCGAACCGGGCAGCGCGGCACTGATGCTGCTCGGCGTGGCGGGCCTGGTCTGCGCTGTGCGGCGCAGGACCGCCCGACCCTTGGGCGAGCGAGGTGTCGGCAATGAGCGCATCGCGATTCGGAGCTGAACGCAATGCCCGCGATCGTTCACCGCGCGCGACCTGAACCCACTACTTCTGCACAAATGTCTCGGCCTCGATGCCAGCCTGTTTGAGGATCGCGCGCAGCGTGCCCTCGGGCATGTCACCGGGGTGGTTGGGGATGGTGGTGTATCGATTCAACGCCGGGTTGAACCAGATCTCGTGGCTGCCAGCGGCCTGCCGATGGAACTCAAGGCCGAGCTGTTTCAGCCGCTTGATGATGTCGCGGTAGCGGTAGCCCGCCAACACGCCCATCAGCTCGCGACGATCACGGGATAGTCAAAGACCTCGTGCGCCGGCGGCAGCGGCGTATGGCCCGGGCCGCTGCGCGCCTCGATCAGCTTTTTGGCCACGTCGCGGGCAATCTCGATGGTCTCCTGGATCGTGCGGCCCTGCGCGACGAGCCCCTGCACCTCGTCGCTGGTCGCCAGGTACATGCCCTCGGGCAGCTTTTCGATGTGGAGTTGGATCATGTGTTCCATGGTCACTGGTCCCTGTGCGCTGCGCGGCGGCGCTCGCTGTGGATTTGGATCCGGCCTGTCAGTCTGACCGGTCTGGCGCCGAGCGCCGGTTGCGCATCGGTCGCCGCCAGTTGTTCGAGAACATTTTCGTCCATCGGGCTCCCCTACTTTTGCCACGGGGTCAAGAGCATGTTGGACGCTGCGAGGTTCGATCAGATCGGCCACCACAGGCCGCGCCCGCTTGAAATCAGCGTCCGGATGAAGTTATCACAACAGGCCTCTTCGAGTTTGCCGAAGCTGCCTGCACTCGACGCGATTTCAGCGCGCTCAGATCGTGAGCATGTGCAACGCGCGGCGGCCACCGCCGCAGCGCCGCAAGACCGGCCGCCTCAAACCAGCGCCGCCAACCCGCGCCGCGCCTCGTCGACCGCCAGGCCGCTGCGCTGGGCCCAGTCGGCGATCTGGTCGTCGCCGATGCGCCCGACGTTGAAGTAGGCCGCGTCGGGGTGGGCGAGATAAAAGCCGCTGACGCTGGCCGCCGGGGTC
>JAYUSP010000424.1:0-3702 GCA_043755615.1 Betaproteobacteria bacterium | reverse complement strand
CAGGGCCCGTCGGGCCGGTAGGGACAAAGTCGCCCGCCGGTTCGGCCGGCAGCCCCAGGTCGGGCCGCGCCCGGGCTGCGCAATTCGTGATCAGGCTCATACCGCCCCCTGCGCCTGCATGCGCCACAGCAGCGCATACAGGCCGTCGTGTTGAACCAGCGCGTCGTGCGGGCCTGCCTCGACGATGCGCCCCTGGTCCATCACGACGATGCGGTGGGCCTGCCGCACCGCGCTGAGCCGGTGCGCAATCACGATCACGGTGCGGCCGTGGGCAATCACCGCCATGTTTTTGTGCAGCACCGCTTCACTTTCGTAGTCGAGTGCGCTGGTGGCCTCGTCGAGGATCAGGATGCGCGGGTTGGTGAACAGCGCACGTGCGATCGCGATGCGCTGGCGCTGCCCGCCCGACAGCCCGGTGCCTTGCTCGCCGACCACGGTGTCGTAACCCTGCGGCAGCTCGCTGATGAAGTCGTGCGCACCGGCCATCTGCGCCACCGGGATCACGGCATCGAGCGGCGCCGCCGGGTCGGCGATGGCGATGTTCTCGCGCACGCTGCGGTTGAAGAGAAAGTTCTCTTGCAGCACGACGCCGATCTGGCGCCGCAGTTGTGCCGCGTCGATGAGGCTGATGTCGATGCCGTCGACCAGCACGCGGCCCTGCTCGGGGGAGTACAGGCGCTGCATCAGCTTGGTCAGCGTGCTCTTGCCCAAGCCGCTGCGCCCGACGATGCCGATCACCTCACCCGGCCGGATGTCCACGTTCACCGCGTGCAGCACCGGCGGCGCGTCGGGGCGGTAGCGGAAGGTCACGCTGTCGAAACTGATGCGCCCTTGCAGCGGCGGCAGTTGGGCAGCGGTGCTCGGCGGCACCTCGGTGCGGGTTTTCAGGATGTCGCCCAGACGCTGTACCGAGATGCCGGTCTGCTGGAAGTCGGACCACATCTGAGCGATGCGCATGATCGGCTGCGCGACGCGATTGGCAAACATCGTGATGGCCACGAACATGCCCACCGTGAGCTGGTTGTCCATCACCTGGTGGGCGCCGAACCACAGCACCGCGGCCGAAACCAGCTTGCCGATCAGGCTCACCCCTTCATGCGCCACGCTGGCCAGGCTCTGGGTACGCAAGCTGGCCGACACATAGGCGCTAAGCTACCGGTCCCAGCGCTGCGCAAAAGCCGGCTCCAGCGCGCCGGCCTTGAGCGTCTGCACGCCGGTGATGCTTTCGACCAGCAAGGCCTGGTTCTCGGCACCGCGCGAAAACTTTTCATCGAGCCGCGTGCGCAGCACCGGCACCACGAGCAGGCTCAGGAGCAGGTACAGCGGCAGGCTCACCAACACGATCAGCGTCAACTGCACGCTGTAGACAAACATCACCGCGATGAAGAGCACCGAGAAGAGCAGGTCGAGCACCAGCGTCAGCGCGTTGCCGGTGAGGAAGCTGCGGATGTTTTCCAGCTCGCGCACCCGCGCCACCGAGTCGCCCACCCGCCGCGCCTCGAAGTAGGCCAGCGGCAGGTTCAGCAGGTGCCGGTACAACCGCGCCCCGAGTTCGACATCGATGCGGCTGGTGGTGTGGCTGAAGACGTACGCGCGCAGCGCCGTGAGCACACTCTCGAAGACCATCACGAAAACCAGCCCGACGACGATCACATCCAGCGTGCTGGTGCCGCGGTGCACCAGCACCTTGTCCATCACGACCTGAAAAAACAGCGGCGAGACGAGCCCGAAGAGTTGCGGGAACGCGCTGACGACCAGCACCTCACCGATCAACCTGCGGTGCCTGACCAGGCTCGGGATGAACCAGCTGAAGTCAAACCGCGCCAACTCGCCGGCCAGGCTGGCGCGGCTGGTGATGAGGATCAGATCGCCGCTCCACTGCGCGGCGAAGTCTGCCAAAGGCTCGATCAGCGGGCGCGCTTGCGCCGCTGCGGTGAAACGTTGGACAAGCACGCGCTGGCCGTCGCACTGCGCCAGCAGCGCCACGCTGCCGTCGGCCATCAGCGCGAGTGCCGGCAGCGGCGTCAGCGGCAGCCGGCCGGGCACGGTGCGAACCCGCCGGGCTTGCAGCCCGAGATGGCGCGCCGCGAGCAGCAGCTCGTCAGTCGACAGCGGCCCATGCTGAGTTTTGGCCAGGTGGTACAGCAGACCCGGTACGTCGGCCGAGACCTGGTGCAAGCGGGCGACGAGCACCAGCGCTTGCAGTGCGGCGGCGGCGGATGGCGGTGTCGCTGCAGGCTCGTCACGCGAGCGCTCGGAAGCATCCCGAAGAAGCGGCCGTGGTGCGACCGCCGATGGAGCATCGTTCATTGCACTTCCCCCGCCGGGAGCCTTGTCGATCTTGACTCTAGGCGCGGGTGAGCGCGGCATCGGTGAAAAACGGGTGGCCTGGCAACCCCCAGAGGTGGGGCCCTCATTGGCGGGAAGGGATTGCCCGCAAAGGCACGCGGCCTCACGGGCATGGCTCCAGGACATGTCAGCGCATGCAAGTGCATGCAAGCGCGTACCGATGCGTACCGGTGCGTACCGGTGCTCGCCAGTGCATGCCTCGCCGCCGCAGCCGCATGACGGCCGCGTAACGCCGGCGTAACGCCCCGCCTTCTACAACTGCGGCATGGGGCGCCGTGGTGGTGCTCCTGAACAGCAAGCTCAGGGAGAACCAACAATGACCCAGCCAACGCTCACGCTGCACAAAAGCGTGCCGCCCGATCCGATTGAACGCATCGAAACCGAAGAACGTGCCGACCTCGCGCTGCTGCGCCTGGTGCTCTGCGCAGCCCTGGCCACCGCTGCGCTGGCGGTGGTCGGCGCGTTGCAGTTTTAGGCGCAACTTCGGCGCGCACTTCACGACACCACGACGACCTCATTCATCCAAATCATTCAGGGACTCTGATCATGATCAACCGACCGAACCCGCTTGGCACCGCCGTCGCCACTGGCGCGCTGGCTTTCATCGCCGCCTTTGCCACCCCGGCGCAGGCGGTCACGCTGGTGCCCGACAACTTTGTGCCGCTGCCCGGCACCACCGCGGCGGCCGAGCCGCAGCTCGCCGGCCTGGTGCTCGAAGACGATGTTCAGGCCTTCAGCTTTGTGGCCTATGGCGGCACCGTCAGCGGCACGGTGCAGTCGCGGGTCGTGCGCTCCACGCTCGACGGCACGCTGGATTTTTACTGGCGCGTAAAGAACGACGACAAGTCGGCCGGCGCGGTGCAAGACCTGCGCCTGGGTGACTTCATCGCCCCCGAGTACAACGCCAACTGGCGCATCGACGGCCTGGGTGACCAGGGCCCGGCAGTGGCGCAACTGTTTGCGTCGCCGCCGCGTGACCCGGGTTTCATCAATTTCCGTTTCTTCGCCAAGAGCGACACCGAAGCCGGTGCCGGCCTGGCGCCGGGCGAGTCGTCGAATTTCATCCTGATGGACACCAGCGCCAAGCTCTACGCCAGGACCGCTGTCTACGACCTGACGCGTTTCGGCCAGACCGAGATTTCGCCGCAATACGCGACCTTTGCACCGGCCGTGCCCGAGCCGCAGACCTATGCGCTGCTGGCGATCGGGCTGCTGGGCATCGGCGCCACGGTGCGGCGGCGTTCAAGCGCGAAATGACGGCCCCGACGCCGGCCGCAGCCGGCGTCGATGGACGGGAGGCAGATCGTGTCGCTTACCGCTGTATGGGCCGGCGGGTGCGGGAGCGCTCCAGGC
>JAYUSP010000423.1:0-3703 GCA_043755615.1 Betaproteobacteria bacterium | reverse complement strand
GCAGGCCCAGCGCCGCCAGGCCGGTGACCAGCGACTGGTCGACCGCCACCGCAAACGTCTGGATGACGCCGATCAGCAGCGACGCCACAAAGGCCCCGGCCAGCGAGCCCATGCCGCCGATGACGACGACGACAAAGATGATCGGCCCGACCGCCTGCGCCATGCCGGGTTCGGTGGCGTACGCGTTGCCACCGATGACGCCGGCCAGTCCGGCCAGCGCGGTGCCGCCGCCAAAAACCATCATCAAGACCCGCGGCACGTTGTGGCCGAGTGACTCGACCATTTCGGGGTGGGTCAGTGCGGCGGTGATGACCATGCCGATGCGGGTGCGCGACAGCACCAGCCACAGCGCCACCAGCATCACCAGTGCGACCAGCATCATGAAGGCGCGATAGGCCGGAAACTGGGTATCGAAGAGGGTGAACAGCGGCACGTCGAGCACCGCCGGCACGCGGTATTCGACCGCCGCCCGGCCCCAAATCAACTGCACGATCTCCACCGCCAGAAACGACAGCCCGAAGGTGATCAACAACTCGGCGACATGGCCGAACTTGTGGACGCGGCGCAGGCAGTAGCGCTCGAACGCAGCGCCGGCAACAAAGGCCACCGCCGGCGCGACGATGAGCGCGGCCCAGAAGCTGACGTACTTGGTTGTCGAATAAGCGACAAATGCGCCGAGCATGTAGAAGCTGGCATGCGCAAAATTCAGCACGCCCATCATGCTGAAGATGAGCGTCAGGCCCGAGCTGAGCATGAACAGCAGCAGCCCATAGCTCAAGCCGTTCAGCAGCGAAAAGACAAACAGTTCCATGGCGCGGTGGGGTGCCCAAAAAAAGGGCCGCAGTGTGGGACGCGGCCCTTGTCGTCAGCGCATCGAGCCGATCAAGCGCCGCCAGGCCGCTTCATCTGGCACGAGGTCGGCGTGCTCGACACATAGGGCTCAAAAGTGCGCTCCACTGCCCAAGTCATGCCGGTACCTTCAACGTCGTAGCTGTTCTTGGCGTCCTTCTTGCGCCAGGTGCCCAGGTACAGGGTCTGCTGGAGCTGGTGGTCGGACTTGCGCATCGTGATCTCGCCGTTGTAGCTGGACACGGTCAAGCCTTCCATCGCCAGCGCCACCTTCACCGGGTCGGTGGACTTGGCCTTGGCCATCGCCGCGGGCAAGAGCTTGAACAGGTGGTAGATCGTGCTCGTCGAATAGTCTTCCTTGAACTTGCCGCGAAACTCCTCGAGCACCTTGGCGTGGTCACCACCGATATTTGGCGCCGACCCGTAGACAAACTTGACCTTGCCTTCCATCGCGTTGCCGATCACGGTCGGTGTGCCCGCGGCGCCGGCGTAGTAGGTGTAGAAGCTGGCGGTCAGCCCGGCGTCCTTGGCCGCCTTGACCAGCAAGGACATGTCGTTGCCCCAGTTGCCGGTGATGATGGTGTCGGCGCCAGCAGCCTTCATCTTGGCGACATAGGGCGCGAAGTCCTTGACCTGGCCGATCGGGTGCAGGTCGTCACCCACGATCTTCACGTCGGGGCGCTTGCGCGCCAGGTTTTCTTTCGCAAACGCCGCCACCTGGTGGCCGTGAGCGTAGTTCTGGTTGATCAGGTAGACGTTCTTGACGGACTTGTCGTCTTTCATGTAGGTCGTCATCGCCTCCATCTTCATGCTCGTGTCGGCATCCATGCGGAAGTGCCAGAAGCTGCACTTGCTGTTCGTCAGGTCAGGGTCAACCGCGGCGTAGTTCAGGAAGACCACTTCCTTGCCGGGGTTGCGCTCGTTGTGTTTGCCGATCGCGTCGACCAGCGCGCCGGCAATCGCCGAGCTGTTGCCCTGCGCGATGTAGCGGATGCCCTGGTCGAGGGCGGCCTTGAGCACGTTCAGGCTTTCCTGCGGCGAGCCCTTGCTGTCGAAGGGCACGATCTCGAACTTGACACCAGCGGCGTTGTTCGCGTCGCGCGAAGACAGGTGCTGGAAGGTGCGGATCATGTTGTTGCCGATATTGGCAAACGGGCCCGACATGCCGTCGATCCAGGCGATCTTGACGGTTTCGCCTTTTTGCGCAAAGGCTGCACCAGCGGTCATGGCGAGCGCGATAACAAGGCTCTTGCCGATCGAATTGAGTTTGAATTTCATGGGGCACTCCTGGGTTCGACTGAATATATCCAATTTGTAACGTTAACGCCTGGAAGGCCTGCCGGGCTTCAGGGATTGCCCCCGGGCCCGACTGTCGCGCAGTGGACACCACCGCTGCCACCGGCGACAAAGCCGATCACCGCCCCGGCCGCCATCAGGCCGGCATCCGGTGGCCCTTGAACTGCTCGCGCAGCTTGATTTTTTGCATCTTGCCGGTGGCCCCGAGCGGGATCGCATCGACAAAAACGACGTCGTCGGGCACCTGCCATTTGGCCACCTTGCCGTCGTAAAACGCGAGCATCTCTTCGCGGGTCAGCGCGGCACCCGGTTTTTTCATCACCACCAGCAGCGGCCGCTCGTCCCACTTCGGGTGCGGAAGCGCGATGCAAGCTGCCATCGCCACCGCCGGGTGGGCGACGGCGACGTTTTCGATATCGATCGAGCTGATCCATTCGCCGCCGGACTTGATCACATCCTTGCTGCGGTCGGTGATCTGCAAAAAGCCGTCGGCGTCGATCGTGGCCACGTCGCCGGTGGGGAACCAGCCATCGATCAACGGATCGCCACCCTCGCCCTTGAAGTAGCCGGAAATGATCCACGGCCCCTTGACATGCAGGTCGCCGCTGGATTGGCCGTCCCAGGGCAGCACTGCGCCATCGGGCCCGACGATTTGCATCTCGACGCCAAAGACCGAACGCCCCTGCTTGGCCATCACCGCGAGTTGCGCGTCGGGGTCGAGCCCGAGTTGCGCCAGCTTCAAGTTACACACCGTGCCGATCGGCGACATCTCGGTCATGCCCCAGGCATGCAGCACGGTCACGCCGTAGTCGTCGCGAAAGGTCTTGATCATCGCCGGCGGGCAGGCCGAGCCGCCGATCGCGGTGCGCCGCATGTGGTTGAACTTCAGGCCATGTTGCTTGACATGGTTGAGCAGCATCAGCCAGACCGTCGGCACGCCAGCGGCCATCGTGACCTTTTCGGATTCCAGCAGTTCGTAGACCGACTGGCCGTCGAGCGCCGGGCCGGGAAATACCAGCTTGGCGCCGGTCATCGCCGCGGCATACGGGATGCTCCAGGCGTTGACGTGGAACATCGGCACCACGGGCAGGATGCAGTCGCGCGCCGACAGGCCCAGGGTATCCGGCAGCGCGCCGCCGTAAGCGTGCAGCAGGGTCGAGCGGTGACTGAAAAGCGCGCCCTTCGGGTGGCCGGTGGTGCCGCTCGTATAACAGAGCACGGCCGCGCTGCGCTCGTCGAAAACCGGCCAGGCGTAGGTGTCACTTTCGCCGCCGATCCAGTCTTCATAGCTGCGCAGGCCGTCGATGCCGGTGTCGGCCGGAAGGGCATCGGCCTCGCACAGCACGATCCAATGTTTGACCGTCGTGCACTGGCGCCAAACGGCCTTGATCAGCGGCAGGAAGGTCAGCTCAAAAACAATGACCTGGTCTTCGGCGTGGTTGGCGATCCAGGCGATTTGCTCGGGCGCCAGACGCGGGTTCAGCGTGTGCAGCACACGACCACTGCCCGAGACGCCGAAATAAAGCTCGAAGTGGCGGTAGCCGTTCCAGGCCAGCGT
>JAYUSP010000422.1:0-3707 GCA_043755615.1 Betaproteobacteria bacterium | reverse complement strand
AAGAGGTGGATGCCATGCTCCTGCACGCGGCCATTCGGCCCGCGCCCGGTAGCGCACTTGCCGCCCAGACGCCAGCCCATCTGGTAGACGGTGATCGGCCCCAGCTTGGCCTGCCACTGCGGGTCTTCGGTGAGTGCCAGCGCGGTCGTCAGACCGGCCATGCCGCCACCCAGGATGGCGATTCCAAGTTGACTCATGCGCTCCTCCAACCTGCTTCATGCAGGGCCTGTTCGTAGCGGTCACGGTCCATCGGGCGGGCAAAGGGGTTGCCTGCACGCAGCGCGGCGATGGTCAGGCGCGGCGCGAGCCGCATCGCCTCGGCCGCCGCCGTCCTTGCGGTGGACTGGTCGCCGTGCATTGCAGAACATGCTGCCAGCAACTGATGGTTGAAGAACCAGTCCGGTCGCAGCCCGATGGCGGCGCGTGCGTGTGCCGCGCCGTCGGCCCAGCGGCCATCAACCACACCGGCGATGCCCAGGCTGAACACCCACAGGCTCTTGCGCGGGTCGGTCGGGCAGCACGCCATCGCACGACG
Organism: Betaproteobacteria bacterium; assembly: GCA_043755615.1. Taxonomy (GTDB): domain Bacteria; phylum Pseudomonadota; class Gammaproteobacteria; order Burkholderiales; family Burkholderiaceae_C; genus Rubrivivax. Next base: position 3,172 of record JAYUSP010000422.1, on the reverse strand, counting down.
GATGTGGCGCTCGCCTTCTTCGCTCTGGCCGCGGTAAACCAGCAGTCGGCCAAGTTCGGCAAAAGCCGCAGCAAACTGCGGATAGAGGTCGACGGCGCGGCGCTGTTCTTCGATCGCCCGATCAAGCTCGGCAAAACTCAGCAGCGCAACGCCGAGCGCAAAGTGCGCAAACGCGTCGCGCTCGTCGATCGCCACCGCGCGCAGGGCCAGGCGGCGCGCTTCCACCGCCGAAGCCTTGGGGTCGGCCGACCAGCCCGACCAGACCTCGGTGGCCAGCGAGAACGCGAGCAGCGACAAGGTATTCGAATCATCGGGGCGCAGCGCGAGCGCTTGCTGGAACAGCCGCTTCGCTTCTGTGATGTCTTTCAGCGACGAGCGCCAGTAGTGCCACCGCGCGCGCATCAGCAAGTCCCAATGCTGCAAGTCGCGCGATGCGGTCCGCGCGGCACTCTGCTCTTCATTTTTCAGGAACAGTGGCTCGACCGTCGAGACCACGCTCGTGCTGATGTCGTCCTGTACGTCGAACAGGTCGGCCAGCAGACGGTCGTAGCGCTCGGCCCAGACCACACTGTCGCCATGGAGCATCTCAGCGGTTACGCGCAACCGGTTGTCGCTGCGGCGCACGCTGCCGCGCACCAGGTACGCAACGCCGAGCTGGCGCGCGGCCTCGACGGCGCTCAACTCGCGCAAGCGCTCGGCCCCTGTGCCAGAGACGACGAACAACCACGGCGACCGCGTCAGTGCGGCTTCGATGTCAGCAGCGAGGCCGTGCGCCACATAGTCCTGCCCCGGGTCACCCGACAGGTTGGTGAAGGGCAACACCGCTATCGAAGGCTTGCCGCGCACGCTGGCGACGTGGGCTGCTGCGGGGCCGATGATCGGCAGCGCCCAGCGATAACCGCGTCCGGAAACGGTCTGCACCGCATCGTCGCCAAGCAGCTTGCGCAGCGCCGCCATCTGCACCGACAGGTTGTTCTCGGCGACAACCACATGCGGCCACGCCGCGGCGATGAGTTCGTCCTTGGTCACGACCCGGTCGCGGTGCGCAATCAGCTCGGCCAGCAAGTCCAGCGCCCGCGCGCCAAGCGCAATCGGCTGGCCCTCGCGCCGAAGCTGCTGCTCGTGCGGACGCCACTCGAAGCGGCCAAAGTGCATCGTCATGCGCGTGGCCGCCTGCACCTCATTTTGATCGTTTAGCAATTTTTAGCCTCACGCCAGACCAGCCCCAAGACTCGCAAGCGCGGCGTGCCGACACTGGGCCTCATCAACCACCCGATGAGGCCGTCATGCTCTACACCGCGCCCGAAGCCCCGCCCCAACTCGGCTCCGGCACCAACCCCGACTTTCCTCCCGACCTGCCGCCGCAGCGCTGCGACGGCCCCACCTGGCATCCAACCCACAGCGCTTTGTCCAGCGCCCGGGCTTCGGGCGACCCTGCTGCCATCGACCCGAAGCCCGCCGAACTGCAGGCGCTGCTCGACGAGGTCGGCGAGGGGTTGATCGTATGCAACGCCGACGGCGATGTCGAGTTTGCCAACTTCGCGGCGCGGGTCGAGCTGGCGAGTGCTGCGGCGCTGGCAATCGACGGGCGCGCGCTGCGCAGCCGGGTCGCCGATGCGACCAGCGCGTTGGCCGCGGCAATCCGGCTCGCGGCGCTGGCCGGCCGACGCCAGCTTCTCGCGCTCGGCAGCGGCTCGCAGCGCCTGTTCATCACGGTGGTTCCGCTGGCGCCGAATCTCGCAACCGGGTCCCGCGCACTCGTGAGGCTGGGCCGGCGCAACCTGTGTGCAGACCTCGGCCTGGAAATGCTGGCAGGCATGTTCCAGCTCACACGCGCCGAGCGCCGAGTGCTCGTGGACCTGCTCGCCGGCCATCGGCCAGGCGAGATCGCGGTGCGCCACGGCGTTCGTCTGGCCACTGTTCGCACCCAAGCCACCAGCCTGCGCGCGAAGTTGGGCGCAGCGTCGCTGGGCGAGCTCAGCCGCATCGCAGCCGGCGTCGCGTCGCCGACGCCGTTGGTGCGCACCTTGCCACGCACCTTGCCCAGCACCTTGCCCCGCACTCGGCCGAGCAGTTGCCACTGATCTACCCGCCATGACTACAGCCTTTCGTGAAACCGGAGAACCCCATGCGCACCACCTCTTCGTTCGCTGCTTCGTCCCCGCATCAGCGGCTTGGCCTGGCCTGCGTGGCCGCGGTCGCAACCACGGCCCTGCTGTCGACCTTGCTGCTGCTCTTTGATCAATCGTCACCACGCGAATGGCTGGCTGCCACGCCCGCCAATCTCGCTGTCGTCGCCCGCTGCGACAAGGTCCCCGACCGGGCCGACCGCGCAGCGCGGGACCGCTGCAAGCGCGAAGCGGTGACCGCGGCGCTCGATCCCGCGCCACGACAACAGCGACTTGCCCAGCGTTGAGCGGCGATCTTTGAGCCGGGCAACCCAGCATAGGCCGCAGCGCCGGAACACCCATCCCCAATCGAACGGACGCGGCGCGATGCTGGCGCTTCAGCACACCAGGCGCCATGGCCACCCGCGCGTTGATTTCAGCGGCTTCGACGATGCACCGGCGTCGATGCCCGCCTCCTTTCACCGGCGCGCAACAGCACTCGGGAGCAAAAGATCATGACCCCCTCCAAACGCCCTCTTTCTTCGATCCATCGCCTTAGCGCCACCGCCTTGGCGGCGGCCTTGATGCTTGCAGCGTGCGGCGGCACGGACGACGACCCGGTCGCGCCGCCGGTCGCGCCGGCGACCCGCCTGGCCGGCGTGGTCGCCACCGGCGCGGCCATGGCCGGCGCCACTGTCATCGCCATCGATGGCGACACGAGCACCGTCGATCCGGCCGCGGTGACGGCGGCCGTCGACGGCAGCTATTCGATCGACGTCTCGGCCCTGCGTGGCCCGATCATCGTGCGCGCAGAAGGCAGCGTCGACGGCGCCAGCGCCAGTTTTGTGGCCGTCGTGCCGGGCGTCACGACGGGTGCCAGCAACGTCGCCAACGTGACGCCGCTGACCCATGCGATCGCCGCGTTGATGGCGCCCGGCGGCGACCCGCTGACTCTGTTGGTGCCCGCCACGCTGAACAGCAGCGTCACGACACAACGTGTCGCCGACGCCACCGCGTTGCTCGTCAACACGCTGGCCACCGACCCCGCCATCGCGGCCGCGCTC
>JAYUSP010000421.1:0-3720 GCA_043755615.1 Betaproteobacteria bacterium | reverse complement strand
GCGCCTCTTGCGCGAGCACGCGTCCGACCGCCGGGGACAGCTTGAAGCCGTGGCCTGAAAAGCCGTAGGCGACGATCAGGCCGGGCAGGTCGGGCAGGCGGCCGAGGACCGGGTTCCAGTCGGGTGTCACGTCGTAAACGCCGGTCCACGACGATGCGATGCCGGCCGTTTCGAACGACGGGAAGCGGTCTGCGACCTGGGCGCCAATGTCTGCGATGGCATCGATCGGGATCTCCGCCGGCGTGTTGTCAGGCGCATCGAGCCGCTCGCCCGCCGTGCCTTCGCTGACCAGCATCTGGCGGCCGCCATAACTGCGGCAATAGAGCATGCCGGCTGAGCCGAGGTCTTTGTACACCGGCATCGAATAGGCATAGTCCTGCGGCCCCTGCAACGCCAGCACACGGTGGCGCTCGGCGACCACCGGGGTGCTGATGCCGGTCCAGCGTTCGATGTCGCCGGCCCAGATGTTCTGTGCGCTGATGACAAGCGGCGCATCGAAGCGGCCCTGCGATGTCTCGACGCCGCTGACGCGCCCGCCGTTCAGCAGCAACTGCTCGACCTCGACGCCTTCGGTGATCTTCACCCGACGCCGGCGTGCGTTGCGCGCAAATGCGGTGGCGACGAGATAGGCATCGGCAAACCCGGCGTCGGGCTCGAAGCCGATCAGCGCGGCGTCGTCGAAGCGGCAGATCGGCAGCCGCTGGCGGGCTTCGTCGGCACTCAGCATCTGCACTGCAATGCCTTGCGCCTGCTGGCCGGCCAGGGCGGCGCGCAGCGGCTCGAGCTTCGGGCCGGCCGGCGCGGCAATCAAGTAGCCGCAGCGGACGAGGCCGGCCGAGGCTTCGCCGTCGCCCAGGTAGTCGGCAAAGCGCTCGAAGACCGCCCAAGAGCGGCGCGCCAGATCGACGTTCTGCGGCACCGAATAATGCGTGCGCAGGATGCCGCTGCTCTGCGCGGTGGTGCCGGCGCCGACCTGGCCGCGGTCGAGCACCAGCACGCGGCCGGCGCCGAGCGCGGCCAGGTGGTAGGCGACCGAGGCGCCGATGACCCCGGCGCCGATGACGATGATGTCGAATCGCTGTGCAGGCATGGCGCAGCGAGCATAGCCGCTGGCCTCTACAGCACCGTGCATGCCCGGCTTGACGATGCTTGCCGGCTGGCCTCTACTGCAAAGCGGTTCGGATCGCGGTTTGTTTCGCGGTTTGCATCGCGGTTTGCATCGCGGTTTGCGTCGGGCTTCGTTTCGCGCTTTGTTTCGCGCTTTGTTTCTCTTACCAAGGAGTCCCGACGATGGGCAGCATGATCGGCTTCAAGCGCCCGGACGGGCAGGATGTCCAGGGTTACCTTGCCAGCGGCGCCGTGGGTGCAAGTGCAAGTGCAAGTCCGGGTACCGGCGCGCCCGCCGTCGTCGTGATCCAGGAATGGTGGGGCCTGAACGACCAGATCCGCGGCGTCGCTGACCGGCTGGCGGCCGCCGGCTACACCGCACTGGTGCCCGACCTCTACCGCGGCAAATCAACGGTAGCCGCCGAAGAGGCCAGCCATCTGATGAACGCGCTGAATTTTGCCGACGCCGCGGCGCAGGATGTGCGCGGTGCGGTGCAGTACCTGAAGTCAGGCACGGCCGGTGCAGGCGGTGTGTCCAGCGCAGCGGCCCCCAAAGTCGGCATCACCGGCTTCTGCATGGGCGGCGCGCTGACGGTGCTGGCGCTGACGATGGTGCCCGAGGCCGATGCCGGCGTCGTCTGGTACGGCCTGCCGCCACTGGACTTTGTCGACGCCAGCAAGATCACCGCGCCCGTGTTGGCGCATTGGGCCGAGCAGGACCACCCGTTCCCGATCAGCACCGTCGAGCCGCTCGAAGCCAAGTTGCGCGCCGCGGGCGTGCGCTACACCGGCCACCGCTACCTGGCCCAGCATGGTTTTGCCAACGAGACCGCGCAGGGCCCGAACCGGCTGCCGATCACCCAGTACGACGCTGCGTGGGCGCAGATCGCCTGGGACCGCAGCTTGCGTTTTTTTGGCCGCCACCTGGGCTGAGAGCCGCGCAGACCGCGCCACCGCAGTCCCACCGCAGACCCACAGCAGATCAACCGAACACCACCATCCCACCGGAGCCACGCCATGAAACTGAACTGGAAATTTGCCACCGCTGCGCTCGCCATTGCCGCGCTGAGCACGACCGCCGCGCTGGCGCAGCAGCGCCTGTTCTTCGGCATCGCCACCGGCGGCACCGGGGGCACCTACTACCCGCTGGGCGGCATGCTCGCGCAACTGATCTCGAACAAGGTCGTCGTCGACGGCAAGAAACTCAGCGCCACCGCCGAAGCCGCGGGCGCGTCGGTGGGCAATGCCAAGCTGCTCGGCAACAAGGAGATCGAGTCGGCCTTCGTCGCCGCCGACATCCTTGACGCGGCCTTCAACGGCAAGGGCCAGTTTGCCGGCACGCCGATCAAGAACCTGCGCGCGCTGGGTGCGCTGTACCCCGAGACGGTGCAGCTCGTCACACGTGCCGACTTCAACATCAATAGCGTGCGCGACCTCAAGGGCAAGTCGATCTCGTCGGGCGCGCCGGGGTCGGGCCAGTACCAGTTGTTGACCGACCTGCTCGCGGTGCATGGCATGACCCGCGCTGATATCAAGGAAGACTTGTCGTCGTTCACGCAGGCGGTCGACAAGATCAAGGACGGCAACCTGCACGCCACCCTCATCACCGCCGGTGTGCCGACATCGGCGGTCACCGACTTCGCGCAGAGCCATGCCCTCAAGGTGATCCCGCTGGCCGGCCCCGAGATCGCCGAGCTACAGCGCCAGCAGCCCTATTACGCCAAGGTGCCGCTGCCGGCCAATACCTACAAGGGCCAGACCGCAGCGGTCGAGACACTCGCCGTGATGGCCGTCTGGGCAGCGCATGACGGCATCAGCGACAGCGTCGCCTACGAGGTGACCAAGGCGCTCTACGAAAACACGGCCATCATGGGCCAGGTGCATGTGCAGGGCAAAAATATCAGCCTCGGCACGGCGACGGCGGTCGGCACCGCGCCGATGCACCCGGGCTCGCTGAAGTACTTCAAGGAAAAAGGCGTCGTCAAGTGATCGGCGCGCGGCCGGCCACAGCGGCCGGCGCTGCTTTCGTGCCTGTGCAGCCGGTGCAGCCGCTGCCGCCGGCGATGCTGCGGGCCGCATTGTTGCTGGTGTCGGTGCTCTGCGGCACACCCGCACTGGCCTGCGAACTCGTGCTCAGCGAACACCGCAGCGGGCGCGAACTCCAGCGCCTGCCGCTGAGCGCCGCCGCCGCTGAGGTGCGCATCGCTTTCGAACATTCGGTGCTCGGCACCACGGTGACCGACCGCTACCACTTCCGCCCGCATGCCGTGCTCGTCGAAGAACACTTCGACGGCCAAGGTTACGGCCTGCCACATGCTGCTGGCCCGGGTGAGCAGCTAACGCGTGACCTCAGCGGCTGGCGGCTCACGCTGCAACGCCGCGTCGACCCGCTCGTCGTGCGGCCGCTGCCGGCGCAGCGCATGCGCTTGATGCTCGACGGATCGCCGCTGCGCTTGAGCGACCTCAGCCCGCATGCGATCGAGCTGCGCGCACTTGGCTGTACCGACAAGGATCCGACATGACCACCCAAGGCTTTGTTGTCAACCACGCCGACGGCGCCACCTTCGACCGCGGCCTGCGTTCGTTTTTTGAGTACCGTGATCTCGGCGTCAA
>JAYUSP010000420.1:0-3723 GCA_043755615.1 Betaproteobacteria bacterium | reverse complement strand
CGGCCGCGGCCTGCGCGCATTTGTCGACGGCTGCGTGGCGGTGCTGCTGCCGGCCTACCTGCTGGCGCTGGGTTTCGGCCCGTGGGATGTGGGCGTCCTCAGCACGACGACCCTGCTCGGCTCGGCGCTGGCCACGATGGCCGTCGGCCGCTGGGGCCACCTTGTGGATGCCCGCCGCTTGTTGCTGGCCGCAGCACTGCTGATGGCCGCCACCGGGCTGGCCTTTGCCGGCATGCCGGGCCTGGGTGATTTCTGGCCGCTGCTGCTGGTCGCCTTTGTCGGCACGCTCAACCCCAGCGGTGGTGATGTGAGTGTTTTTCTGCCGCTCGAACATGCCCGGCTGGCCGAGGCCGCGCAGGGCCATGCACGCACGACACTCTTTGCGCGCTACAGCGTCGTCGGCGCTCTAAGCGGCGCGTTTGGCGCGCTCGCCGCGGCGTTGCCCGACCTCTTGCGCTCGACCTCGGGCGTGGATTCGCTGGTCACGATGCGTGCCGTTTTTGTCGGCTACGCGCTGATCGGTCTGCTCATCTGGGGCTTGTACCGGCGACTGCCGCGGGCGACCCCCTTGGCCCAGGTGGCGCCCGCGCCGCTCGGCCCATCGCGCCCCATCGTGCTGCGCCTGGCGGCGCTGTTTTCAGTCGACGCCTTTGCCGGCGGTCTGGTGGTCAACGCCTTGCTGTCGCTGTGGTTGTTCGAGCGCTTCGGCCTGTCGCTGGCCGCCGCGGCGGCGTTCTTTTTTTGGTCCGGCCTGTTGAGCGCCGCGTCGCAACTCGCGGCTCCCCGTGTCGCGGCCCGCTTCGGGCTGCTGAATACGATGGTCTTCACGCACATCCCGGCGAGCCTGTGCCTGATCGCCGCGGCGCTGGCGCCGAGTGCCGTACTGGCGCTCGCGCTGCTGCTCGTGCGCGCCGCGCTGTCGCAGATGGACGTGCCCACCCGCTCTGCGTTTGTGATGGCCGTCGTGACCCCGCCCGAGCGTGCCGCGGCGGCCAGCTTCACCGCGGTGCCGCGCAGCCTGGCCGCCGCCGCCGGCCCGTCGATCGGTGCGGCGATGCTGGCCTCAGGCTGGCTCGCCGCACCGCTGGTCGCCTGCGGCTTGCTCAAGATCGGCTACGACCTTGCGCTGCTGGCGGCGTTCAGGCGGCATCGCTGATGTGAAGCGCGGGCCTCCGTTGCCTGCCCGGCCGACGCGCACCCGGTCAGCGCTCGAACAGCGCGCGATGCTGTTCGCGCAGCAGGTTTTTCTGCACCTTGCCCATCGCATTGCGCGGCAGTTCGGCAACGATGAAGACCAACTTTGGCACCTTGAAATTGGCGATTTCCGACTTCAGCGTGCTGATGATGGCAGCGCCGTCCACCGCGGCGCCAGGCCGCGCCACGATCACCGCGATCACCGCCTCGCCGAAGTCGGGATGCGGCACGCCGATGACCGCGCTCTCAGCCACGACCGGCAGCGCGTTGATGAGCTCCTCGATCTCGGCCGGGTAGACGTTGTAGCCGCCGCTGATGATCAGATCCTTGCTGCGGCCGACGATCGTGACCCGCCCGTCGGCGTCGAGTCGGCCGACATCGCCGGTGCGAAACCACAGATCGGAGCTGAACTCCTCGGCGGTTTTTTCCGGCATCCGCCAATACCCTTTGAAGACATTCGGGCCCTTGACTTCGATCTGGCCGACGTCGCCGTGGCGCAGCGGCAGGCCCTTGTCGCTGTGCACCCGTACGCCGACACCCGGCAGCGCAAAACCGACCGTGCCGCCGATACGCTGGCCGTCCCTGGCGTGGTACGGATTCGAGGTGAGCATCACCGTTTCGCTCATGCCGTAACGCTCGAGGATGGTGTGCCCGGTGCGCGCAATCCAGGCGTCAAAAGTCTCTTGCAGCAGCGGCGCCGACCCGGCGATGAAGAGCCGCATGTGGGCGCACGCGGCCGGCGTCAGCGAGGGCTCACCGAGCATGCGCCCATACAGCGTCGGCACACCCATGAAGACGGTTGCATCGCGCAGCCGCGCGATCGTGGCGCGGGCGTCGAACTTCGAGAACCAGATCATCCGGCTGCCGTTGAGCAGCGCGGCGTGGATCGCGACAAACAGGCCGTGCACATGAAAGATCGGCAGCGCGTGCAACAGCACGTCGCCGGGTTGCCAGCCCCAATAGGCCTTGAGCGTCTGCGCATTGCTCAGCAGGTTGCCGTGGCTGAGCATCGCGCCCTTGCTGCGCCCTGTTGTGCCGCTGGTGTAGAGGATCGCCGCCAGGTCGTCGGCGCTGCGCTGCGCCGGCTGCTGCGCGTCGCTCATCAGCGCGGCCCGATCAAGCAGGCTGCCGCTCACGTCGTCGTTGAGCGTGAAGACGTTTTTTGTGCCGGCAGCAAATGCGAGCTTGCTGATCCAGGCAAAATTTTTGCCCGAGCAGACGACGACCGCCGGCTCGGCGTTGCCGATGAAGTAGCTGATCTCGCCGGCCTGGTAGGCCGTATTCAGCGGCAGGTAGACATGCCCGGCGCGCAGCACGCCCAGGTAGAGCATCACCGCTTCGCCGCACTTCTCGCATTGCACTGCGATGCGAGAAGCTGGCGGCAGATCGAGCGACTGCAGCAGGTTGGCGATCATCGCGCTGGCGCGGTCGAGGTCGCGCCAACTGTAGTGCCGCGGCGCGCCGGGGCCGTCGGCGGTTTCGATCGCGACGCTGTCCAGGTCGGCCGGGAAGGCCGCACGCAGCGCGACGAAGAGGTTGTGGTTGACTGGCATTCAGTCGAGTTTGGCGCCGGAGTTTTTCACTACCTCGGCCCAGCGTTTGATTTCGTTGCCGACAAATTTGCCGAAGTCGTCACCCCAGAGGTTGGGCGTCTCGGTGCCGAGGCCGGTCCACACACCTTTGAGCTCGTCGGAATTCAAGGCCTTGCGCATTTCGGCCTGCATCGCGGTGCTGGCTTCGCGGGGCGTGCCCCTGGGTGCCCAGATGCCGTACCAGGTGGCGACCTGGTAAGTCGGCACGCCGCCCTCGATCGATGTCGGCACATCGGGGAAACCTGGCGCGCGCTTCGCGCCGGCCACCGCGATCGCGCGGATGCGGCCACTCTTGATGTGGGTGGCGCTCGAGCCCAGGCCGTCGAACATCATGTCGACCTGGCCGGCGATCAGGTCTTGCAGCGCTGGCCCGGCGCCGCGGTAAGGGATGTGGGTGACAAAGGTTTTGGTCTGCAGCTTGAACAGCTCGCCGGCGAGGTGGTGCGAGGTGCCGTTGCCTGCCGAGCCGTAGTTGAGCCTGGCCGGATTTTTGCGGATGTAGTCGAGCAGTTGCGGCAGCGTCGTTGCTGCGACATTTTTCGGGTTCACGACGATCACCTGCGGCACGCTGGAGACCAGCCCGACCGGCGTGAAATCGGTTTCGATCTGGTAGTCGAGCTTGGGGTACATGCTCGGCGCGATGGCGTGATGCACCGCGCCCATGAAGAAGCTGTGGCCGTCGGGCGCGGCGCGTGCGGCCAGGCCCGCACCCAGCGTGCCACCGGCGCCACCCTTGTTGTCGATGACAAACTGGCGGCCGCTGTTTTTGCTCATCATTGCAAACAGCGGGCGCGCAAACGCGTCGGTGCCGCCGCCGGGCGGGAAGGGCACGATGATCGTCACCGGCTTGGCCGGCCAGGCGGCCTGCGCGCGGGCCAGCGGCAGGCCTAACGTGGCACTTGCGGCTGCAGTGCCGGCAATCACAAAGAAGCGGCGG
>JAYUSP010000419.1:0-11699 GCA_043755615.1 Betaproteobacteria bacterium | reverse complement strand
CGCGATGCCCCTGCACGCGCTTCCGATGGGCGAGCCGGCCGTGGTCGCCTTGAGTGGCCCCGAGGGCGGCCTCACGCCGGCCGAAGAAGCGGCCGCGTTGGCGGCCGGATTTGCGCCGGTGAACCTGGGCCCGCGGGTGCTGCGCGCCGACACCGCGCCGCTGGCCTTGCTGGCCTGGATCGGGCTGCGCGGCTGAACCCCGTCTCAGGTCGGGGTAACAGCGTGCGGCAAGCCTTGCAGGCGGTGCGCGGCGGGCTTCAGAATCCGCCTTTTCCACTGCCTGCCGGGAGCTGAACATGGGACTACTCGATTCGATCGTCGGTGCACTCGGGCAGGGCCAGAACAGCGGCAGTGGCGGTGGCGGTGGCGGGGGCAACGCGGCGCTGCTGACTATGGTCGTCGGCATGCTGGCCAACCGTGGTGGCGGCAGTGCTGCGGGTGCTGCTGGCGGCGCGGGCAACGGCCTGGGGGCTCTCGTCGAGCAGTTCACCAAAGGCGGGCTGGGGGATGTCGTCGGCTCCTGGGTGTCGACCGGGCAGAACCTGCCGGTGTCGCCGGAGCAACTCGGCAACGTTTTCGGCGGCGACAGAATCGCCAGCATGGCGTCGCAGCTCGGCATGAACCAGGGCGACCTGCTCGGCCAACTCTCGCAGATGTTGCCCCAGGTGGTCGACAAACTCACGCCGCAGGGCCAGGTGCCGAGTGGTGAACTCGGCGACCTCGGCGACCTCGGCGACCTCGGCGGGCGGGGCGGTCTGGACGGCCTGATGAGTGGCCTGGGCAGCCTGCTCAAGCGCTGAGAGCGGCGGGCGCGCCCGGCGCCGCTTACGGCTCACCAGCCCAGCGGCTCGGCCCAACCGGTGTAGCGCTTGGGCAGTGGCTTGGCGTAGTCGCCATGTTTGCTGGTGCCCAGCCCGAGCGCGGCCAGGCTCTCGGCAAATTTCACCGCCACCGCGACGCCGTCGATCACCGGCACCTGCAGGCGCTGCTGCAATGCTCGACACAGCGTGGCCATGCCGGCGCAGCCGAGAACGATGGCGCCGCTGCGGTCGCGTTGCAGGGCCTGGCGCGCAACCTCTTCGATCTGGGCCAGTGCGCCGCCGTCGCCGCCCTCAAGATCGAGCACCGGGATGTCGGTGCCATGCACACCGCGACAGTGGCGCTCGAAGCCGTAGCGCAGCAGCAGTCGTTCGGCAATGACGCAGGTGCGGGTCATCGTGGTCACCACCGAGAACCCGGTCGCGAGCAGGCTCGCGGCATGGAACGCCGCTTCGGCGATGCCGATCACCGGTGCGCTGGTGGCTTCGCGCGCGGCATCCAGGCCGGGGTCGCCAAAACAGGCGATGACGACGGCGTCGTGGCTGTCGCTCAGGCGAACCTGTTCGGCGACGCCGGCCGCAGCAATGGCCTCATCGAAGTGGCCTTCGATCGACAGCGGCCCGAAGCTCGGCTGGGTGGCCACGATCTCGGTGCCGACGCTGGCCGCCGCGCGCGCCGCGGCAGCGATCAACGCAGTCATCGCGGTCGAGGTATTGGGGTTGACGAGGAGTAGTTTCATAGCCGAAGTCCGCTAAATTTTGGTGCAGATTGCATACAAACACTAAGCCGGCGCAGCCTTGGTGCAAATCATGCCCAGCTCGGGTGCAACCGCGGCCACACCCGACGACTGGCCGGACTGCAAGGATAAATCGACATGAGGCGGTCGTTAAAAAAAATGGGCCGGGGCGAGCCTGGCATGACGATTGCATACAAAGCCAGCAGTTCGGTGGCGCCGTACGTCGTGCGTTGTTCGTCGCGCTCCGCCGTGGCGCGCAAACCGCGCCCGGTGAGGTCGGCATGCGCCGTGCCGACGCTTTGACCTGGGGCAATACGCCCGATCTTTCACACCTGGAGCCAAGATGAAACGATTGCAGTTGATGGGCCTGCGCGCCCGAGGGGTTGGCCGGGGCGCCTGGCTGGCTGGTGTGGCGCTGGGGTCGGCGCTGGTGGTGGCAGCCGGCTCGGCGAGCGCGCAGGAAAAAGTCCTGCGCATCGCGATGACCGCGGCCGATATCCCGCGCACCCTCGGCCAGCCCGACCAGGGCTTCGAGGGCAACCGCTTCACCGGCATCCCGATGTACGACGCGCTCACGCACTGGGACCTGTCCAAGTCGGACGCGCCGAGCGTGCTGATCCCCGGCCTGGCGTTGAGCTGGGCGGTCGACGCCAAGGACAAGACGAAGTGGCTCTTCAAGCTGCGCCCGGGCGTGAAGTTTCACGACGGCAGCGCGCTCGACGCCGACGCGATTGCCTGGAATGTGCGCAAGGTGCTCGACAAGGACGCGGTGCATTTCGACGCCAGCCAGGTTGGCGTCACCGCGTCGCGCATGCCGACCCTGCGCGGCGCGCGCAAGGTCGACGCACTGACGGTCGAGCTGACGACCAGCGAGCCGGATGCCTTTTTGCCGCTGAACCTGACCAACCTGTTCATCGCCAGCCCGGCGCATTGGCAGAAAAAATTCGATGCCGCAGCGGGGGCCACGCCGGCCGACAAGTCCAAGGCAGCGTGGACGGCGTTTGCCGCCGACGCATCGGGCAGCGGCCCGTTCAGGATGGCGCGTTTTGTGCCGCGTGAGCGGCTCGAAGTGGTCGCCAACAAGGCTTACTGGGACCCCAAACGCACGCCCAAGATCGACCGCGTCGTGATGCTGCCGATGCCTGAGGCCAACGCCCGCACCGCCGCGCTGCTGTCCGGCCAGGTCGACTGGATCGAGGCACCGTCACCCGACGCGATGGGCACGATTCGCCAGCGCGGCTTCACGGTGCACTTCAACCAGCAGCCCCACGTCTGGCCCTGGCAGTTGTCGTTTGCCGAAGGCTCGCCCTGGCTCGACAAGCGGGTGCGCCAGGCGGCCAATCTGTGTGTCGACCGCACCGGGCTGCTCAAGCTGCTTGGCGGCATGATGGGTCTGCCCAAAGGCACGGTACCCCCTGGTCACCCCTGGTGGGGCAACCCCAAGTTCGAGATCAAGTATGACCCCGAGGCGGCCAAGAAGCTGATGACCGACGCCGGCCACAGCGCGGCCAAGCCGCTGAAGGTCAAGGTTCAGATCAGCGCCAGCGGCTCGGGCCAGATGCAGCCGCTGCCGATGAACGAATTTGTCCAGCAGTCGCTCAAGGCTTGCCACTTCGATGTCCAGTTCGACGTCATCGAATGGAATACCTTGTTCACCAACTGGCGCAAGGGCGCGAAGGACCCGTCGGCCAACGGCTCCAACGCGATCAATGTCAGCTACGCCGCGATGGACCCGTTTTTTGCGATGGTGCGTTTCACCAGCACCAAGACCTTCCCACCGGTGAGCAACAACTGGGGCTACTTCGGCAACGAAGAGTTCGACAAGCTCATCGCCGACGCCCGCGGCGCCTTCGACGACAAGGCCCGCGACGCGGCCTTGGCCAAGCTGCATGCGCGCATCGTCGAAGAGGCGCCGTTTGTGTGGATCGCGCACGACGTCGGCCCGCGCGCGATGAGCGCGAAGGTCAAGAACGTGGTCCAGCCGCGCAGCTGGTTCATCGACATTGCGCCGATGACGCTGGAGTGATGAGCGCCCCAAGGCCGGCTGAAGCCGGCCGCCATCCGGCAAGCATGCCGGATGGCCCTCACCAGCCACTCGCGAGCGCGCAGGCGCTCGCTCGGTGCGGGTTCGGTCCCCCGCGGGGATCAAACAAAGTGGCAAAGCCACATTTGCTTGAGAGAGCCCCAAGGCCGCCGCGGGGATCAATGAAAGTGGCCAAGCCAACTGTCCTTGAGCGGCAGCCGCGGCGCAGCGAACTGGCGGTATCGACTTGATCGCGCTGCTGCTGCGCCGGCTGCTCTACACCCTGCCGATCATGGCCGGGGTGGCGCTGGTCTGTTTTTCGCTTGTGCATCTGGCGCCGGGCGACCCGCTGGTGTCGATCCTGCCGCCCGACGCCAGCGCCGACCTGCAGGCTCAACTGCGCACCCTGTACGGCTTCGACCGCAGCCTGCCCGAGCAGTTCTTCAGCTGGGTCTGGCGTGCGGTGCAGGGCGACCTGGGCACCAGCATCGCGAGCAACCGGGCGGTAGCCGACGAGGTCGCCAAGGCGGTCGGCAATACGCTGCGCCTGGCCGTGCTGGCGACGTTGATCGGCTTTGCGTTCGGCGCGCTGTTCGGCTTCGTGGCCGGCTACTTCCAGAACAGCTGGGTCGACAAGCTGGCCTCGTTCACCGCGGTGCTCGGGGTCAGCGTGCCGCACTACTGGCTGGGCATGGTGCTGGTGATCGTCTTTGCGGTGTTGCTGCCCTGGCTGCCGGCCAGCGGCGCCGGGCCGGGCAGCTCGGCCGACTGGGCCTGGAACTGGCAGCATATCCAGCACATGGTGCTGCCGGCGCTGACCATGAGCGTGATCCCGATGGGCATCATCGCGCGCACCGTCCGGGCCCTGGTCGCCGAGATCCTGGCGCAGGAATTCATCGTCGGCCTGCGCGCCAAGGGACTCACCGACTTCGGGGTCTTCGGTCATGTCGTCAAAAACGCAGCCCCCACGGCGCTGGCGGTGATGGGGCTGCAACTCGGTTATCTGCTCGGCGGCTCGATCCTGATCGAGACCGTCTTCGCCTGGCCCGGCACCGGCTTCTTGCTCAACAGCGCGATCTTCCAGCGCGACCTGCCGCTGTTGCAGGGCACGATCCTGGTGCTGGCGATGTTTTTCGTGCTGCTCAACCTTGTCGTCGATGTCGTCCAGACCCTGCTCGACCCGCGCATCGCGCGTGGCTGACTGACGGCACCGACCGCTCCCAGCCGCAACGTCAACATGACCGCGATGCACCAGGCCCCCGGCCCCAACGCCGTCAGCGCTGCAGCGGGTGCATTGGCCTTCGAGCGCTCGCCCGGCTACTGGCAGACGGTGTTGCGCCGTCTGCTGCGCGACCGTGTCGCGATGTCCGCTGCTGCGGTGCTGCTCGGCCTGTTGGTGCTGGCACTGTTCGGTGCCAGCCTGGCGCCGGCCGACGCCTACAGCGCGTCGATGCTCGACCGCCTCAAGCCGATCGGCACCGCGGGGCATCCGCTGGGCACCGACGAGCTCGGCCGCGACATGCTGACCCGGCTGATGGTCGGTGCGCGCTTGAGCCTGTTCATCGGTATCACGCCGGTGTTTTGCGCCTTTTTTATCGGCACCCTGATCGGGCTCATCGCCGGCTATGCCGGCGGCTTGCTCAACACCGTGATCATGCGCAGCATCGACGTCTTCTACGCCTTCCCGTCGGTGCTGCTGGCGATCGCGCTCAGCGGCGCTTTGGGCGCGGGCATCGGCAACTCGCTGATCTCGCTGACGGTGGTGTTCATCCCGCCGATCGCGCGTGTCGCCGAGAGCGTGACGACGCAGATCCGCGGGCGCGACTTCGTCGAGGCTGCTCGTGCCTCGGGCGCCAGCGCCTTCACCATCGTGCGCGCCCACGTGCTGGGCAATGTGTTGGGGCCGATCTTTGTCTACGCCACGAGCCTGATTGCGGTGAGCATGATTCTGGCGTCGGGCCTGAGCTTCCTCGGCCTCGGCGTCAAACCGCCCGAGCCCGAGTGGGGCCTGATGCTCAACACTTTGCGCACGGCGATCTATGTCCAGCCCTGGATCGCGGCCCTGCCCGGGGTCATGATCTTCATCACCTCGATCGCTTTCAACCTGCTCTCTGACGGGCTGCGCAGCGCGATGGAGATCAAGGCATGACGGGGGCCGCGCCGGTGCCCATGCGGATACCCACCAGCCCGGCCGCAAGCGGCCTGCTTGAGGTGCGCGGCCTGGTCAAACATTTTCCGCTCAAGAAAGATGTCTTCGGCCGCGGCGGCGGCGTCGTGCGTGCGGTCGACGGCGTGAGCTTCAGCGTCGGCGCCGGCGAGACGCTGGGTGTGGTCGGTGAATCGGGTTGTGGCAAGAGCACTACTGCACGCCTGCTGATGCAGCTCATCACGCCCGACCGCGGCGAGGTGACCTTCGACGGCGCCGCGGTCGGCGGGCGCGACCTCGGCCTGAAGGCCTACCGGCGCCAGGTGCAGATGGTCTTCCAGGACAGTTATGCCTCGCTCAACCCGCGCCTGACGATCGAAGACGGCATCGCATTCGCGCCGCAGGTGCATGGCACGCCTTATCGAAAGGCGGTCGCGCGGGCCCGCGACCTGCTCGCGCGCGTCGGCCTTGAGCCGCGACGCTTTGCCGAGCGCTATCCGCATGAGCTCTCAGGCGGCCAGCGCCAGCGTGTGAATATCGCGCGTGCGCTGGCGCTGCAGCCGCGCCTGATCATCCTCGACGAAGCCGTCTCGGCGCTCGACAAATCGGTTGAAGCCCAGGTCATCAACCTGCTGCTCGACCTGAAGGACGAGTTCGGCCTGACCTATGTCTTCATCAGCCACGACCTCAACGTCGTGCGCTCGGTCTGCGACCGCGTGCTGGTCATGTACCTCGGCCAGGTGGTCGAGATCGGCGCCAGCGAAACGCTGTTCGAGCGGCCGCAGCATCCCTACACCCGGGCGCTGCTGTCGAGCATCCCGTCGATGGACCCCGACCGCCGCACGCAGGCGCCGCCGCTGGCCGGCGACCCGCCGAACCCGATCAACCCGCCACCGGGTTGCCGCTTCCACACCCGCTGCGCGCAGGCCGAGCCGGTTTGTGCGCGCCGCGAGCCCACCCTCAGCGGTGGTGTCGCCTGCCTGATGCACGAGCCCGGCAGCGGCCACAGCGCGGCGGCGTCGCTGGACGCGGAGGTTGCCCGATGAGCGCGCCGGGCCGCGGAGAAGGAGAAACCCGCAGTGCGCAGCACGACGGCACGCCAATGACTCGCCCCGCCGAAGCGCCGTTTGTCGACATCCAAAACCTCAGCGTCACTTTCACTGGCGCTCGGCGGCCGGTGCATGCGGTGGGGGGTGTGGACTTGCAACTGCAGCGCGGCGAAGTGGTCGCGCTGATCGGCGAATCGGGCAGCGGCAAGAGTGTCACGCTGCGCTCGCTGCTGCGCCTGCACGCGCCGCAGCGCACCCGCATCAGCGGCCGCGTGCAGGTGGGTGGGCTCGACGTGCTGGCGCTGTCGCCGGCCGCGCTGGCCGACTACCGCGGCCGCGTCGCGGCGATGATTTTCCAGGAGCCGCTGCTCGCGCTGGACCCGGTGTACACGCTGGGCGCGCAGATCGTCGAAAGCATCCGCCGCCATGAAAACGTCAGCGCCGCGGCCGCGCACCAGCGGGCGCTGGCGCTGTTCGAGCGGGTGCGCATCCCGAGCCCGGAGCGCCGCCTGGCGGCCTATCCGCACGAGATGAGCGGCGGCATGCGCCAGCGCGCGATGATCGCGCTGGCGCTGGCTTGCCGGCCGCAGTTGCTGCTCGCCGACGAGCCGACGACGGCGCTCGACGCCACGGTGCAGATCCAGATCCTGTTGCTGCTGCGCGAGCTGCAGCGCGAGATGGGGCTGGCGGTGATCTTCGTGACCCACGATATCGGCGCCGCGATCGAAGTCGCCGACCGCATCGCGGTGATGTACGCCGGGCGCATCGTCGAAGAAGGCCCGGCGCGCACGCTGATCCACGCGCCGCGCCATCCCTACACGCTGGCGCTGCTGAAGAGCCGCGCGCACGGCGCGCTGGCCCGCGGCGCCCGGCTGGAGACGATTGCCGGCGCGCCGCCCGACCTGAGCGCGCTGCCCGCCGGCTGCGCTTTTGCACCCCGCTGCCGGCTGGCCACCGATGCCTGCGGCCAGACCCGCCCCGAGCCGGTCCTACTCGGCCCGGCCCACCACGCGCGCTGCCTGCGCACCGACGCGACCGCGCCGGCCTGACAAGGAGCTGATGGATGCCACGCATCGACGACACCGCGCGTGCCTTCATGCCGTATCCCGACGTGGCGGTCGCCTTCGCCGCCACTGCCGCCACCGGCCCGCTGGCCGGGCTGAGCTTCGCGGTGAAGGACCTGTTCCATGTCGCCGGTTATCCGACCAGCGGCGGCCAGCCGCTGCTGCTGGCGATGTCGGGCATCCAGACCCGCACCGCGCCGGCCGTGCAATGCCTGCTCGACGCCGGCGCAGCGTTTGCCGGCAAGACCATCACTGACGAACTCGCGTTTTCGATGAACGGCAACAACGCCCACTTCGGCGCGCCGCTCAACGGCGCCGCGCCGGACCGCATCTGCGGTGGCTCGTCGTCGGGCAGCGCAGCGGCGGTCTCCAGCAGCCTCGTCGACTTCGCACTCGGCACCGACACCGGCGGCTCGGTGCGTGCGCCGGCAAACCATTGCGGGCTGGTCGGGCTGCGACCGACACACGGCCGCATCCCGCTGCGCGACTGTCTCGACCTGGCGCCGAGCCTGGACACCTGCGGCTGGTTTGCGCGCGAGTTGGCGACCTTCGCGCGGGTTGCCGATGTGCTGCTCGGCGCCGACACGTCGCCGCTGCCGGCGCGCCCGCGCCTGCTGCTGCCGGCCGATGTCTGGGGGCTGCTCGCGCCCGATGTCGCGCAGGCGCTGACGCCAGCGCGCGCCGCGCTCGAATCGACCTTCGGCGCGGCGCTGCCGGTGACTGTCGCGCTCGACGGCTTCGACGCGATGTATTGGCACTACCGCCATATCCAGGGCCGCGAAGCCTGGCTCAGCGATGGCCCGTTCATCACCCGCTACGAGCCGCCGCTGGGCCCCGGCGTTGCCGAGCGTTTTGCCTGGTCGAGCCAGGTCAGCGACGAGCAGGTCGCCGCGGCGCGGGCTTTTCGCAGCCGCTTCACGACCCATCTCGCCGACCTGCTCGGCGACGACGGCGTGCTCTTGATGCCGACGATGCCCGATATCGCGCCGCTGCGCACTGAGACCGACGCCGCGCTGGACGGCTACCGCAACCAGGCCCTGCGCATGTTGTGCATTGCCGGGCTGTCGGGGCGGCCGCAACTCTCGCTGCCCTGGGCCACGCGGCTGGGCGCGCCGCTGGGCATCAGCCTGCTCGGCCCGGCCGGGTCGGACCGCAGCCTGGTCGCCTGGGCACAGTACGCGCAGTCCGCACAGCCCGCAGAGCCCACATCAGCGGTGTTTTGGGCGCGGCCGGCGGCGTCGACTTGAGCTGCGCCGCAGCCCCGCCACCGCTTGCATCATGAGCACCCCAAGGACGCCGCCTTGCGGCGCCCGCCATCCGGCTTGCAGGCCGGATGGCCCACGCCCGCCACAAAGCCCCTTTCGGGCCTTTGTGCGCGGGCTCTGTCCCCTGCGGGGATCAAGGAAAGTGGCAAAGCGACATTTCCTTGAGAGCACCCCCAGGCCGACGACTACGTCGTCCGCCATCCGGCTTGCAGGCCGGATGGCCAACGCCCGCCACAAAGCCCCTATCGGGCCTTTGTGCGCGGGCTCAGCCCCCCGTGGGGGATGAGCAAAGTGGCAAAGCCACATTTGCTGATGAGCGAGCGCCGCGCCAGCGCCGCACGATTGCCTGCTGCGCCATCGACCGCCACCGAACGTGTTTATGCCGGCATCTATGCCGCGGTGGTCGAGCGCCGGCTGGCGCCGGGCGAGTGGCTGCGCGAAGCCGAACTCGCCGCGACTTTTGGCGTTTCGCGCACGGTGGTGCGCCAGGCGCTGCAGCGGCTGGCGCAGCACCAGGTCATCGAGCTGATCCACAACCGCGGCGCGCGGCTGCCGCTGCCCGAACTGGCCGATGCGGCGCATGTCTTCGAGGCCCGCCGCGTCGCCGAATGTGAGATCGCGCGCTGCCTGGGCGGGCGCCTCGACGCCGCGCAGTTGGCGCAACTGCGCGCTCTGGCCGACGCCGAAATGCAGGCCGGCACCGACGGCGACAACGCGGCGGCGGTGCGCCTGTCGGCGCAGTTCCATCAGGCGCTGGCGGCGATGCATGGCAACCCGGTGCTGGTGCGCCTGCTCGAGACGCTGCTGCCGACGACGTCGATGTTGATGGCGCGTTTTGTTGCCGGCGGACGGCCGGTGTGTGTGGCGCACCGCCATGTCGACCTCATCGATGCCATCGAGCGTGGCGCGCGGCCGGCCGCCGCCGAGATGAAACAACACCTGGCCGAACTCGAACGATCGCTGACCCACAGCCCGGCGCCGGCGAGCCGGCGCTTGCGCGAAGTGTTTGCCGCTTACCGCGAAGGCGGCGAGGCCGACTGAAGTGGGCTGGCGCCGCGCCGCCGTACGCTCAACCCGGGCGCGCCGAGCCGGCGACGAGCTCGATGCGGAACAGGCGGCATTCGATCGGGCCGTTCCACATCGGCACGCGGCGGCTTTCTTTCAGGCGCAGCAAGGACGGCAGCTTCATGTCCGGGCTCAACACCCAGGCTGTCCAGCCGGCGTAGTGGCGTTTCCAGTTCTGCGCCAGGCCGGCATAAAACGCGGCCGACGAGCCGCCGCCTTCGAAGTTTTCGCGGCCACTCGGCGCTGCGCTCTCACCGCCTCGGGCGCCAGTGCCAGTGCCAATGCCAATGCCGGTGCCGGTGCCGGTGCCGGTGCCCTTGGCCGCGATGCGCTCGCCATACGGCGGGTTGAGCATCAGCGTGCCCGCGGTAGCCGGTGGCAAACGTTGCAACGCATCGGCAGTCTTGAATTCGATCGCGTGGCCGACGCCGGCGCGCGCGGCGTTGCGGGTGGCGAAGTCGGTCATACGAAAACTCACATCGCCGGCGAAGATCGGCACGGCGGGCGCATGCACGCGGGCGCGCGCCGCGTCTTGCAGGCCGCGCCAGTCGGCCATCAAATTCTTGAACGGCAGCATGCGCTCGAAGGCAAAGCGGCGCATCGCACCCGGCGCCATGCCGCAGGCCATCTGCGCGGCTTCGATGGCGATCGTGCCGGCGCCGCAGAACGGGTCGAACAGCGGGCCGTCTTCGTCTCGTCCCTGCCACCCTGCAGCGGCCAGCATCGCGGCGGCGAGCGTTTCTTTCAGCGGCGCTTCGCCTTTCAACGCCCCGGCGTCGCGCCAGCCGCGCTTGAACAGCGCTTCGCCCGAGGTGTCGGCATACACCGTCGCATGCGTGGCCGTGAGGTGCAGCGACAGCGGCAGGTCGGGCGCGCGCGTGTCGACGCTCGGCCGCTCGCCGGTGGCATCGCGCAGCACATCGCAGACGGCATCCTTGATGCGCAGCGTGGCGAAGTTCAGGCTCTGCAGCGGCGAGCGTTGAGCGGTCGTGTCCACACGCAGCGTTTGCTGCGGCGTGATCCAGCGCTGCCAATCGACCGTGCGCGCCAGTTCATAGAGCTCGAGCTCGTTGCGATACGGCCCGTGCGCCAGCGGCCACAACACGCGTTGCGCGAGACGACTTTCGAGATTGAGGCGCATCGCGGTGAGTTCGTCGCCGCGCACGGTGACGCCGCCGCGCTGCTCGGTGACGGTGGCGCCGCTGCCGAGCAGGCGTTTGCTCTCGTCGGCGAGCAGCGCTTCGACGCCTTGCGCGCAGGGCAAGAAGAGATTGGCGTTCATCGGGCCTTTCCCCCTCTCCCGCTCGCGGGAGAGGGTCGGGGTGAGGGTGTTGGTGTGAGCGAAACCCTCACCCCCACCCTCTCCCACAAGTGGGAGAGGGGGCCACGCAGCTTCACAGCGCTCGCCTCAAATTCGCCGGCGCAATCCTCAGCGCCTCCCGGTACTTGGCGACCGTGCGCCGCGCGACCTGGATGCCTTGCTCGCCGAGCATCTCCGACAACTGGTTGTCCGACAGCGGCTTTTCGGCGCT
>JAYUSP010000418.1:0-11915 GCA_043755615.1 Betaproteobacteria bacterium | reverse complement strand
CGCATGGCTGAGAGCTTGTGAAAAAGTCCGACCCATCCGCGCGTGGGCCGCAGACGGCTTCGCTCGGCAAAGGCCTGCTCGTCGGCACCGCGGCGACGTTGCTCGTCGGCGCGGCTGCGGTTGCCGCGCTGACCTATGCGCTGACGCTGGAAGAAATGAACGAGGTCTTCGACCAGCGCTTGCAGCAGGTGGCGCTCGCGGTGTCGGCATCCCTGTCGGCTTCGGTGTCGCCCTCGGTGTTGACTTCCGTGTCGGCCTCTGTGCTGCCATCGACGCCAGCCGCCGCCAGCGTCGACCCGACACGCGCTGCCCCGGCGGTGGCCGCTGCCGACGAAGACGGCGAGATCGACTTCGTGACCCAGATCTGGCATCCAGATGGCCGCCTCGAATACAGCACCCACCCCGGCGCCGGCCCTCCTTTTGCGACCGCACCGGGGCTGTCGCAGGTGCAGTCGGGCGGCCGCGGGTGGCATGTGATGACGGTGGTCGGCAATGGCCGCATCGTGCGCGCCGCGCAGCCGGCCGAAGAACGCAGCGACCTCGCCTCAGACGCGGCGCTGAACCTGGTCGCCGCGTTGCTGGCGGTTTTTGCCGGTGTCGGCGCGGTGATCATCTTCACGTTGCGCCGCGCCGGCCGTGCGCTCGACCAGGCCGCGGCGACGATCGCCAGCCGCAGCGCCAGATCGCTTGAGCCGATCGGTGCCGCCGGCCTGCCGAGCGAACTCGCGCCGCTGGTCACTGCGGTCGACAGCCTGATGCAGCGCCTGGCGAACGCACTCGCCGCGCAGCGGCGTTTTGTCGCCGATGCGGCGCACGAACTGCGCACCCCGGTGACCGCGCTGCGCCTGCAAGTGCAACTGCTTGAGCGCGCCGGCAGGGATGACGCAAGCGCTGAGACAAGCGATGCCCCAAGCCGGGGCCCCAACGATGACGCCAGCGACGGCGCCAGCGAACGCAAAAGCCGCAGCGCCCACGCCCGCCAGGCCGCGCTGGCCGAGCTGCATGCGGGCGTCGCGCGTGCGCAGCGCCTGGTCGAGCAACTGCTGGTGCTGTCGCGCGCCGAACCCGATGCGCCGCTGCTGCGCAGCCGCTTCGACCTCGGCGACCTGCTGCGCGCGGTGGTCGCCGAGCGGCTGCCGGCCGCGCGCCTGCGTGGCATCGATCTGCGTGGGCTGGCGCAAGCCGTGTTGCCGATCGACGCCGACCGGCACCAGATCGAGATTCTGCTGCGCAACCTGGTCGACAACGCGCTGCTCTACGGCGGCGCGGCGGGCCCGGTCGAGGTCATCGGCGAAGCGCTGCCGGGCCTGCTGCGCCTGCGTGTCATCGACCGCGGGCCGGGCATCGCGCCCGACGACCGGGTGCGCGTCTTCGACCGTTTCTGGCGCGGCAGCCTGGACGCCGGCGGTGAAGAAATCCAGGGCAGCGGCCTGGGCCTGTCGATCGTGCGCGCAGTCGCGCAGCGCCACGGCGCGACGGTCTCGATCCACGACGGGCCGCAAGGCAGCGGCGTGGAGTTGCGGGTTGAATTTCCCGCAGACAGTTGAGGGACAGCGAGTCGGGCTGCGGCAATGTGTGTGTCGACGGCAGCCCCGAATGACCCGCAGCGAGGGCGGTTGGGGCCTTGTGCGCAGCGAAGTAAAGGAGGAGGTGGCGGCCGCAGGCCGACGCCGGGGGACCGAAGCCGCGCGCGAGGAGCCGGAAGGCTCCTCGCGGCTGCTGAGGGCCCTGCCGCCATACGAGCGGCAGGGCATGAGCGGAGCACAAGGCTCCAATCGCCCTCGCAGCCGCTGAATCAGCGGGGTCAGCGTTCAATTGCCCAGCAAGTCGAGCAAAGTCCGAGCGACAACTTTCGTCGCGCCGCGCAGGTCTTCGAGCACCAGATGTTCGTCGGCGCGTTTGGCGTTGGATTCGAGCACCGTGCGTGGGCCGGCGCCGTAGATCACGGCCGGCACGCCTTGGGCGCCGTAGAGCCGGACGTCGGTATACAGCGGGCTGCCGCTCTCGGGGATCGGCACGCCGAATACGGCTTCGCCGTGGCGCTGGATGGCTTCGATCAGCGGCCGGTTGCCGGGCAGCGGTTTGAGCGGCTGGGCCATCAGCAGGCGATGGATCTCGACGCGAACGCCGGGGCTCGTGGCGACGCTGCGTTCGATGAGCTTGTGGACTTCGGATTCGACCGCCGCGGTGTCTTCTTCGGGGATCATGCGGCGGTCGAGCTTGATCACCACCTTGCCCGGCACGACGTTGGTATTGCTGCCGCCTTCGATCTGCCCGACGTTCAGGTAAGGGTGCGTGATGCCGGGCACCTGCGAGCGCCGCTCACGCAGCACCGAGTTGTAGGCGTACAGCGCAGTCAGCAGCTTGGTCGCGGCCTGCAAGGCATCGACGCCCGTTTCAGGGTAGGCGGCATGCGAGGCCAGGCCATGCAGCGTCACCTCCATCTGCAAGCAGCCGTTGTGCGCGGTCACGACCTGGTAGCTGAAGCCGGCGGCGATGAGCAGGTCGGGTTTGCATAGGCCGTTGTTCAACAACCAACCGGGCCCAAGTTCGCCGCCGAACTCTTCGTCGTAGGTGAAATGCAGTTCAATACCACCGCGCAGCGTGGTGCCGGATGACACCAGCGACTCCAGCGCCCGCAGCGCGAAGGTGAAAGTCGCAAAGTCACTCTTGCTCACCGCTGCTGCGCGGCCGTAGAGCTTGCCGTGTTCGATCACACCGCCGTAGGGGTCGTGCTCCCAGCCGTCACCCGGTGGCACGACATCACCATGCGCGTTGAGGGCGATCACCGGGCCGCTGCCGGGCGCGCCAAAACGCCGCCGCACGACGAGGTTGGTGATCGACTGCAGACCATATTCTTTCAGCGCCCATTCGGGCACCGCATGTTTTTCGGCCGTCAAGCCCATCGTTTCGAGCAGAACTGCGGTGCGCTCTGCATGCGGCGCGTTGTTGCCCGGCGGGGTGTCGGTGGGCACCTGCACCAGCGCTTGCAGGAAGCGCACCTCTTCGTCGAAATGGGCGTCGATCCAGTGGTCGAGCGCTTGAAATTTGTCATCGGTCATCGGTATTCCCTGGCAAGCTCGTCGAGCAGATTCTGGAAAGCACGCACGCACAGCTCGGTGTCGTCGTTGCTGATCGACTCAAGCGGGTTGTGGCTGATGCCGCTGTTCAGCCCGCGCATGAACAGCATCGCCTGCGGCATGATTTCGTGCAGCTTCATCGCGTCGTGGCCGGCGCCGCTGGGCATCACAAATACCGGCAGGCCCAGGGACTGCACGGCGCTCGCCCAGCGCGCCTGCCAGGCCGGCGCACTGGGCGCAGCGGCGGCGCGCATCGTTTCTTCGATGCTGAACTGGACACCGCGGCGGGAGCAGATCTCGGCCAGCGCGGCGAGCACATCGCTGGCGCAGGCGTCGCGGGCTTCGTTGCGCGTGGCGCGGATATCCAGGCTGAAGCGGCAGCGCCCGGGCACGACATTGATCGACCCGGCAGGCACGTCGAGCAGGCCCACGGTGGCGACCAGATGCGGCTCTTGCGCGGCGCGTTTTTCGGCGTAGAGGATCAGCTCGGCGGCGGCCGCCGCAGCGTCGCGCCGGCGGTCCATCGGCGTCGTGCCGGCATGGCTGGCCATGCCGGTGATTTCAGCCAGATAACGCACGCTGCCGTTGATCGAGCTCACGACACCCAGCGGCAGATCGATCTCGTTGAGCACCGGGCCCTGTTCAATATGCACCTCGACAAAACCGAGGTAACGCGACGGGTCGCGCTTGCAGGCGCCGATCGCAGCCGAGTCCGCCGGCAGGCCGGCGGCGCGCATCGCATCGTGCATGCTGATGCCGCTGGCATCGGTCTGCGCCAGCCACTTCGCGTCGAACGCGCCCGTCAATGCGCCCGAACCCAGGAAGGTGGCCTTGTAGCGCTGGCCTTCTTCTTCGGCAAAGCCGACCACCTCGATACAGAAGGGCAGACGCCGGCCGCTGCGGTGCAACTCGCGCACACAGGCCATGGGCACCAGGATGCCGAGCCGGCCATCGTATTTGCCGCCGTTGCGCACGGTGTCGTAGTGGCTGCCGGTGAGCAGCCGCTGCGATGAATCGTTGGAGCTGGCGTCGGCAGCGTGGTAAATGCCGACGACATTGCCAACCGCATCGGTGTTGACTTCGTCAAAGCCGGCTTCGTGCATCCACGCCGCGAGCTGCGCCGCGCAGGCGCGGTGGGCGTCGGTGAGGTAGGTCACGGTGAGCTGGCCCTGCTCGGCGTAACCCGGGTCGCTGTGCTGCGCGAGTGTTTCGGCCCAGTCCCAGACGGCATTGCCCAAGCCCGGCGTGTGGCCCAACTTGTCGTCGAGCCGGATCTCGGCGATGCGGTGGATATTGCGCAGGCATTCGGCAAGCTCGAAGTCAGGATGGCCTTGCAAGCGCCGTTTGAAGGTCTCGATGATCTGTGTCTTGTCCAGGCCGGTGCCGCGCGGCCCGCGCACGGCCAGGATGAAGGGCCAGCCAAAACGCTGGTTGTAGTCGGCGTTGAGCTGCTGGATCTGCGCAAACTCCGCTGGTGTGCAGTCGGTCAGCCCGGCCTTGCCCTGCTCGTGGCTCGACTCCGCGGTCAGCGTCTTGCTCACCATCGCCTTGCCGGCCAGTTCGGGGTGGACGCGGATGAGCTTCAGTTGCGCTTCGCGGCCAGCGCCTCTGACGACCTGCACCAGCGCCAGCTTCAGGGCCGCAAGCGAAACAAACGGCCGCTGCGTGATGGCCGCGTCGGCGATCCAGGATGAGTGTTCGTAAGTGCCGGCCAGCAGGGCGCTGAATTCGGCTGCTGTTGCACTGTTGATCTGTTCGAGCGTCAGCATCTTGAGTCCCGGTAGTTCATCGCCTCGAGTCGATTCAAATCCACGCAAAGGCGGTGGTGACATCGAAGGGGTGCACCGCTCTCCAATGCCGCGCGATATCGATGCGGCGGGTGATCCAGACCCGGTCATGGGCCTGGACATGGTCGAGAAAACGCTGCAAGCCGCGCAGCCGCCCCGGGCGGCCGAGCAAGCGGCAGTGCATGCCAATGCTCATCATCGATGGCCGCTCGGCGCCTTCGGCCCAGTGCACGTCGAAGGCATCGCGCAGGTAGGCAAAAAACTCGTCGCCGTGGCTGAAACCCTGCGGCAGCGCGAAGCGCATGTCGTTGCAGTCCAGCGTGTAGGGCACGACCAGATGCGGCGCCTGCGTGCCGTCGGTTTTTGTCACGCGCAGCCAGAAGGGCAAGTCGTCGCCGTAGTGGTCGCTGTCGTATTCGAAGCCACCATGGTCGGCGACGAGGCGGCGCGTGTTCGGGCTGTCGCGGCCGGTGTACCAGCCCAGCGGCCGCGTGCCGGTGAGTTGTTCGATGGCCTGCAGCCCCAAGCGCAGATGATCGCGCTCGGTGGCCTCGTCGACGCTTTGATAGTTGATCCAGCGCCAGCCGTGGCAAGCGATCTCATGGCCGAGTTCGGTGAACGCCGCGGTGACTTCGGGGCAGCGCTGCAGGGCCATGCCAACGCCGAAGACCGTCAACGGCAGGCCGCGCTTTTCGAACTCGCGCAGGATGCGCCAGACGCCGACGCGCGCGCCGTATTCGTAGATGCTTTCCATGCTCAGGTGGCGCGCCGCATAGGCCGGCGGGTTGGCCATCTCCGACAGAAATTGCTCAGCGCCGGCGTCACCATGCAGCACCGAATTTTCGCCGCCTTCCTCAAAGTTGAGAACGAACTGCACCGCCACGCGCGCGCCGCCCGGCCATCGAGCCTGCGGTGGCTGGCGGCCGTGGCCATGCAAGTCGCGCAGGTAGTCGGGGTCACGCGCAGTTGAGGTCATGGTCGCGGGGCGCCGGTCAGGCGCTTAGGGTTGAGTGCGGATGACCGAGTCGGCGGCGCGCGGATCGAGACGCAGGTTGTGCTCGACATGGCCGAGATGCGATTCCATCAGCTTGACCGCAGCGCGCGCGTCGTGCCGCGCCAGCGCATCCACGATCTCGACATGTTCTTCCTGGGAATGTTCGGCCGAGTGGGACGACTGGTACATCAGGGCGACCAACGAACAGCGCGCGAGCAGATCGGCAAGCAACTGCGCCAGCACCTCGTTGCCGAGCAGGCGTGCGAGCACGACATGAAAGTCGGCGAGCAGCCGCGTGCGGCCGGTGACGTCGGTGCGCGCGACCGCATCGCGCTCAGCGCTCAGGTGCGCGCGCAGTTGTGCAATCTGGGCTTCGGTGATCGATGCACACAGCGCCTTCACCATCGCCGACTCGACCAGCTTGCGGACTTCAAAAACCTGGCGCGCCTCGTCGATGCTGGGTTGGGCGACAAAGGCCCCACGCGCCGGCTCAAGCGTGACGAGATGGTCGCGCCCGAGCCGGATCAGCGCCTGGCGTGCGACTGTCCGCGAGACCTTGAACATGTCGCCGATCTGCGCCTCGGCCAGTTTGGTGCCGGGCATCAACCTGCGCTCGACGATGGCCGAAGTGATCGCGTCGACGATGCGCTCGGTGGTGCTGACCGCGGGCACCTCGGCGGGGCGCCGCCCGCGTGGCGAGGCTGGGGGCCGGATGACTTTGAGGTTGGCGCGGCTTCGGGGCATGGGTCGGTAGGGCGTCGTTGCCGCGGGTGGTGGTGCGGGGGTGCTGCGGTTGGTGGTGCGCTTGGTGGTGCGCTTGGTGGTGCGGTCGGCGATGCGGGTGGCGATGCGGGTGGCGATGCCAAAGTTGGAATCGGTGCTGATGCGGGTTGACCGGCGCGACGAAGTGTATACACTTTAACGGGATCTGCAACCAGCGCGGCAAAGCCGCAGGTCACAAGCACGACACAAGCACGTCGCCCGCACGGCACCGCGCGGCACCGCGCGGCACCGCACAACACCAGGACGATTCAGGATGGGACACCTCAGCACCCATGTGCTCGACACTGCCAACGGCTGCCCGGCCGCGGGCATGAAGGTCAGCTTGCAGCGGCAGGACGCGCCGGGTTGGGCCACCTTGCGCGACTTCACGCTCAACGACGACGGCCGCGCCGAAGGCCCGTTGCTCGACGCGCAGTCGATGGCGGTGGGCTGCTACCGGCTGGTTTTTGAGGTGGCGCCATATTTCCGGGCGCTTGGCGTGGCGCTTGCCGACCCGCCTTTCATCGACAGCGTTCAACTCGACTTCGGCATCGCCGACGCCGCCGGCCACTACCACGTGCCGCTGCTCGTCAGCCCGTACAGCTACAGCACCTACCGGGGGTCGTAGGCATCGGGCCTGCATGCCGGCGACGCTTGACCTTCAAGATTTGTCCAAGGAGAGCACCATGTTCCTGCTTCGTTCCTTTGTCGCTGCTGCAGCCGTCGTGATGCGGACTGCTGCGCGGGCTGTTGCGCCCGCCATTTCGTTGGCTCTTTTGCTGCACGGAGCAGCCCACGCTGCGTGGCCAGAAAAACCGGTTCGCATCGTGGTCACTTTTGCTGCCGGCGGCGCCAGCGACATCGTCGCGCGCACGATCGCCGAACCACTCGCCAAGGCGCTTGGCCAGCCCGTGGTGGTGGACAACAAACCGGGTGCCGGCGGCACCATCGGTGGGCTCGACGTCGTACGTGCCGCGCCTGACGGCTACACGCTGATGCTGTCGAACTCCACGCCGACTTCGATCGGCCCGTTCACGGTGCCCAAGCCGCCCTACGACCCGGTCAGGCAGTTCACCCACGTGGCAATGCTTGGCGTGGCGCCGGTGCTGATCATGGCGAATCCGAAGACCGGCCCGGCGTCGCTGGCCGATCTGCCGCGCGCGGCGGCGGGCGGCGGCGCGGCGGCTGGCACTGCGGCTGGAACTTTCGGCAGCGGCGGGCCGGGGTCGATCGGCCACATCGTCGGCGAGATGACCAAGGGCGCGATGAAGATCCAGATGGTCCATGTGCCGTATCGCGGCGGCGCGCCGATGACCACCGACCTCATCGCCGGCACGATCCCGGTGGGCATCGACGTCATCACCGCGTTTGTGCCGATGGTCAAGGCCGGGCAGATCCGGGCCCTGGCGGTGACCACACGCACGCGCTCGCCGCTGCTGCCCGATGTGCCTTCGGTCGTTGAACTCGGCTGGCCACAATTGGTCGCGGAAAACTACTTCGGCGTCTCGGGCCCGGCCGGATTGCCGGCGGAAGTGACCGATCGCCTGTCGAAAGCGCTGACCACGATCTTGGCCGATCCGGCGATCGTCAAACGCTTTGAAGAACTCGGTATCACAACGGTGAAGATGAGTTCGGGCGAGTTCAGTGCGCTGGTGGCCAAACAGGTGGCCGATTGGGGCCCGGCGATCAAGGCGGCGGATCTCAAGCCGTAGGTTCGTGCCCAGCCCCGGTCGATTGACGAGCCCGCATCGACAAGCCCGCATCGGAAGAAAATGAATCACCAATTTCCGCCCGGGTTCTTGTGGGGCTGCGCGACATCGGCGTACCAGATCGAGGGCTCGCCGCTGGCCGACGGCGCGGGCCCCAGCATCTGGCACCGGTTTGTGCGCACGCCGGGCCGGGTCAGCGGCGGCGATACCGGCGACCTTGCCTGCGACCACTACCGTCGCATGCGTGAAGACGTCGCGCTGATGCGCGAGCTGGGCCTGACGGCGTACCGATTCAGCATCGCCTGGGGCCGCGTGATGCCCGAGGGCCGCGGGCGTGTCAACGCCGCGGGGCTCGGTTTCTACGAGCGGCTGGTCGACGAGTTGCTGGGCGCCGGCATCACGCCGATGGCGACGCTGTATCACTGGGACCTGCCGGTCGCCCTGGATGACCGCGGCGGCTGGCTCAACCCGGACATTGCGCACTGGTTCGCCGACTACGCCAGCACCGTCTACAAGGCGCTTGACGACCGCGTCACGCTGTGGACCACGATCAACGAACCGTGGGTGGTGGCCGACGGCGGCTACATGCATGGCGTGCTGGCGCCCGGCCATCGCAGTGCTTATGAAGCCGCGATCGTGGCCCACAACCTGCTGCGCGCGCATGCACAGGGCGTGCAGGCCTACCGGGCGCTGGGCGCGCACCAGGTGGGCCTGGTCGTCAATATCGAGCCGAAGCACCTCGCCGAGGGCGCGACCGAGGCCGACCGCCACGCACTCGACCTGGCCGACGCCTATATGAACCGCCAGTATCTCGATCCCGCGCTGCTTGGACATTACCCGCAGGAACTGCGCGAAGTCTTCGGCGAAGCCTGGCCGGACTGGCCGTTGCACGAGGTCGAGGCGTTGAGGGTGCCGATCGACTTTCTCGGCCTCAATTACTACACCCGCAGCGTCGTGCAGCACGACCCCGCCGGCTGGCCAGTGAAGGCGTCGGCGGTGCGCCAGCCGGGTGGCATCCATACGGAGACCGGCTGGGAGCTGCATCCCGAGAGCCTGACCGAGGCGCTGGTCTGGCTGCACCGGTGCTATGGGGGCCTGCCGCTTTACGTCACCGAGAACGGCGCGGCCTTCTATGACCCACCGAGCGCGATCGATGGCCGGATCGATGATCCCTTGCGGGTGCACTACCTGCGCTCGCACCTCAGGGCCGTGCGTGATGCGATCGGCCAGGGTGCCGACGTGCGCGGCTACTGCGCCTGGTCGCTGTTCGACAACCTGGAATGGGCGGCCGGATTTTCCAAGCGCTTCGGCCTCGTGCACGTGGACTTCCAGACTCTGAAGCGCACGCCGAAGGCCAGCGCGCAGTTTTACGCCCGCGTCATCGCCAGCCATGGCGCTGCTCTGGACGAATGAGCCTGCCCGGCAGCCGCCTGACGGCGTGATGCACGCCGAACGCGAGCGCATGCCGTCAGGCAGGCTCACTTAGGTGGAAACGATTACATCAAGAATTCTGCTGCTGTCGTCCAATATGTAAACCTTTTCATGCTGACTTCGGCAGACGACGGCCACTGATGCCCACCACCATCCGAGATGTTGCCCGCGCTGCCGGTGTGTCGGTGGCCACGGTCTCGCGTGCGATGAACGGCGCCGACAACGTGCTGCCGCAAACCAAGCGGCGCATCCTTGACGCCGCACGGGACTTGCGCTTCACCCCGTCGGGGGCGGCTCGAAGCCTGATCACACGCCGCACCGACACCATCGGCGCATTGCTGCCTGACCTGCACGGTGAATATTTCTCCGAACTCATCCGCGGCATGGACCAGGCGGCGCGCGCGCGCGGGTTGCACCTGCTGGTGTCGAGTTCGCACGACGATGCCGACGAGGCTGCCGCCGCGTTGCGTGCCATGAATGGCCGTGTCGACGGCCTGATCGTGATGTCGCCGCACGCCGACGCCGAGTTCCTGGCGAACAACCTGCCCCACGGCTTGCCGGCAGTCCTGGTCAACACCGACGTGAACTTGCCGGGCCATGCCCGATTTGTGATCGACAACTTCGGCGGCGCGCAGGCGATGACGCGCCACCTTGTCGCTGCCGGCTACGAGCGCATTGCTTTCATCGGCGGACCCCAGGCCAACCATGAAGCGCAGGAGCGCCTGCGCGGCTACCGCGCGGGCTTGCGCTCGGGCATGCAGGAGATGATTTTCGAAGGCCAGTTCAACGAGGAGTCGGGCTGGTCTGCCGGCCGCCAAATCTTGGCTGCCGAGCCGCGCCCGAAAGCCGTCTTCGCCGCCAACGACATCATGGCCATCGGCTGCCTGGCTGCGTTCAACGAAGCCGGGGTGCGGGTACCCGCAGATATCGCCCTCGGCGGCTTTGACGATATCCCCGTGGCGCGCTACGTGGCGCCGGCGCTGACCACCATCCGGGTACCGATCTCTGCACTTGGCGCCGCCGCGCTAGACGCCCTGGTCAAGGCCATCGAAGCACCCAAATCGTCGGCCTGGCCGATGTCCGTGATGCCGGTGGAACTGCTCGTGCGCAGCTCCTGCGGCGTCAGCCCGGCACTGCGTTCCGTTCCCCGCTTCCCCTCGCGCGCGATCTGAGGGTGTGAATCAACCCAACTGCCCAGAAACACCACCGAGCGACCAGGAGACCACATGATCCGTATGCAAGACACCAAAAGCACCTTCCGCCGCCACGCCCTTGCGTCCGCGGTCGTCCTCGCACTGGCCAGCAGCGCGGCCCACGCGCAGCTGAGCACCTCGACCATCAAAGGCCAGGTCACCAGCGGCAGCGTTTCGGCGCAGGCCGGGCTGCAGGTGACTGCGGTGAACCAGGCCAATGGCAATACCTACCGCACGACGACGCTGGGCGATGGCAGCTACGTGCTGACAGGCCTGGCGCCAGGCTCCTACGAGATCCGCATCGCCGCCCCGGGCGGCGTGGTCAAGACCCAGGCGATCACGGTGCAGGTAGGTGAAACCGCCGCTGTCGATCTGGCGCTGGCCGCGGCCGGAGCCCAACAGATCACGATCGTCGGGACGGCGCAGCGGCGCGACGTGCGCAACTCCGAAGTCGGCACGAATGTGTCGCGCAGGCTGATCGAGAGCCTGCCGCAGACCACGCGCAACTTCCTCAGCTCGGCCGATCTTGCGCCGGGGGTGGCGTTTTCCACCGATGGCGGTGGCAACACCAAGATCCAGGCCGGCGCGCAGAACCATGACCATGTCAACGTCTTCATCGACGGTGTCGGCCAGAAGAACAATATCCTGCGCGGCGGCCTGAGCGGCCAGGACTCGTCGCGCGGCAACCCGTTCCCGCAATCGGCGATCGCCGAGTACAAGGTGCTGACGCAAAACTACAAGGCCGAGTTCGACCAGGTCAGCAGCGCAGCGATCACCGCGATCACCAAGTCGGGCGGCAACAAATTTTCAGGCGAGGCCTATGTCGACCGCACCGGCACCAACTGGCGCGCCAAGTCAGAGTTCGAAAAGGAACGCGAGGCGCAGGGGGTGCCGCTGCCGCCATCGTCGAAGAACGAGTTCGGATTCAGCGTCGGCGGCCCGATCAAGCAGGACCAGAC
>JAYUSP010000417.1:0-3788 GCA_043755615.1 Betaproteobacteria bacterium | reverse complement strand
GGCGTGCCGCTGATCGCGCGCGCCGAAATCGAGACGCCGCTCGGCGCGATGACGGCGATGGCCACCCAGCGCGGCCTGGCCGCCTTGCTCTTCGACAGCGACAAGTACCATCCCGGCCCGTTCGACATCACACTCGATGCCGGCAACCGGCACATCAGCGCAGCCCGGGCCTGGCTCGGCGCGTATTGGGCCGGCCGCAATCCGGCACTGGACAGCCTAACTTTTGATCTGCACGGCAGCCTGTTCCAGCGCGCGGTGTGGCAGGTGCTGCTGGCGATCCCGCTCGGCCGCACCAGGACTTACGGTGAGGTCGCGGCGAAGGTCGGCAACGGCGCCGTGCCGCGCGCCACCGGCACCGCCGTCGGCCGCAACCCGGTGGCGCTGATCGTGCCCTGCCACCGCGTCATCGGCGCCAACGGCTCGCTCACCGGTTATGCCAGCGGCCTGCCGCGCAAAGAGCGCCTGCTGCAGCACGAAGGCATTCTGCTGACATGAAGCCGCTCGACACGATCGAGCTGGTCGCGCTGGCCGCGCTGTGGGGTGCCTCGTTTCTGTTCATGCGCTTGGGCGCGGCCGATTTCGGCCCGGTGGCGCTGACCGCGCTGCGCGTCGGGCTGGCTTCACTGACATTGCTGCCGATCCTGCTCTGGCGCCGGCATGGTGCAGCGTTGTTGCAGCACTGGAAGGCAATCGCGCTGGTCGGCATCGTCAATTCGGCGCTGCCCTTTGTTGCCTACACCTATGCCGCGTTGTCGATCAACGCCGGGCTGTCGTCGGTATTCAACGCGACCACGCCGCTGTGGGGCGCGCTCATCGCCTGGGGCTGGCTCGGTGACCGGCTGACCCGCTGGCGCGTGCTCGGCCTGGCGATCGGTTTTGCCGGCGTCGCGTGGCTGGTGTGGGACAAAACCAGCGTCAATTCGCAGCCGATGATTTCCGGCGTTAGCGATGGCACCGGCATCGCCGTGCTGGCCTGCCTGGGCGCCACGCTGTGTTACGGCATCGGCGCCAACTGCACCAAACGTTATCTGGTCGGTGTGCCGCCGCTGGCGGTGGCCGCGGGCAGCCAGATCGCCGCCAGCATCGCGCTCGCGCTGCCGGCCTGGTGGCTGTGGCCGACCGTCGCGCCGCCACCATCGAGCTGGCTCTGGATCGGCGTGCTCGGCATCGTCTGCACCGGCCTGGCGTACCTGATGTACTTTCGTTTGATCGCCCATGTCGGCCCGGCGCGCGCGACCGCAGTCACCTTCGTGATCCCGATCTTCGGTGTGCTCTGGGGCGCGCTGTTTCTCGGCGAGACGGTTTCGGCAGTGATGCTCGGCGCCTGCGCGGTGATCGTCGTCGGCACCGCGCTGGCGACCGGGCTCGTGGTGCCGAGCGCGACGCGCGCGCCGCGTGCGTAGCAGCGGGGTCAGTCGTCGCCGAGTCAGTACAGCTGCGTCACAAACTTCGTATTCAGGTAGCCATCGAAAGTCTCGAAGCCGCCTTCGCTGCCGATGCCGCTGTCCTTGATGCCGCCAAACGGTGTTTCGGCCAGCGCCAGCCCGATATGGTTGATCGAGACCATGCCGGCTTCGAGCCCGCTGGAGATCAACTGCGCGTTTTTGGTCGACCCGGTGAAGGCATACGCCGCCAGACCAAAGGCCAGGCTGTTGGCGCGTTTGAGGACTTCGTCGACGGTCTTGAAGCGCACGATGCCGGCGACCGGGCCGAAGGGCTCTTCGGTCATCAGGCGCGAGTCTTCAGGCAGGTCGGTGATCACCGTCGGCGCAAAGAAGCTGCCCGATCCCGGGATCGGCGCGCCGCCGGCGAGCACGGTCGCGCCGCGCGTCTGCGCATCATCGACAAAACCGGCCAGCGCGCCGACACGACGGGCTTGCGCCAGCGGGCCCATGCGCGTGTCGGGCAGCAGGCCGTCGCCCACCTTGAGCTTCTGCGTCTTGCCCACGAAGTCGGCCACAAAACGCTCGTAGGCACCCTCCTGCACATAAAAGCGCGTCGGCGAAATGCACACCTGCCCGGCGTTGCGAAACTTGAAGGGCACGAGCTGCTTCACCGCGGCGTCGATATCGGCGTCGTCGCAGACGATCACCGGCGCGTGGCCGCCGAGTTCCATCGTGCTGCGCTTCATCAGCGCGGCGGCCTTGGCGGCGAGCAGCTTGCCCACGCCCACCGACCCGGTGAAGCTGATCTTGCGCACGATGGGGCTGTTGATCAGATGCTCGGAGACTTCGTGCGGCACCCCCCAGACCAGGTTCAGCACCCCCGGCGGCAGGCCGGCGTCGTGGAACAGGCGCGCCAGCGCAACGACCGCGCTCGGCGCGTCTTCGGGGCCCTTGATGACGATCGTGCAGCCGGCGCCGACCGCGGCGGCGATCTTGCGGATGGCCTGGTTGAAAGGAAAGTTCCACGGCGAAAACGCTGCGCACACCCCCACCGGCTCGCGCAGCACCAGCTGGCGCACACCGTCCATCCGCGCCGGGATCACGCGGCCGTAGATGCGGCGGCATTCCTCGGCATGCCACTCGGCATGTTCGGAGCAGGCCATCACCTCGCCGACACTCTCGGCCAGCGGCTTGCCCTGGTCCAGCGTCATGCCGCGGCCGATATCCTGCGCCCGCTCGCGGGCCAGTTCGGCGACCTTGCGCAGGACCTTGCCGCGTTCGATCGGCGAGGTCTTTTTCCAGGTCTCGAAAGCGCGCGCTGCAGCGGCCAGCGCGCGGTCGAGGTCTTCGCGCGTGGCATGGGGCAGCTTGCCGATGACTTCGCCACTCGCCGGGTTGACCACGTCCTGCTCGCGACGGCCTTCGCCACTGAGAAAGACGCCGTCGATATAGAGGCTCAAACTGGGATACATGGTGCGGGTCCTTGGGGTGGGGTGTGTTGGGCGCTGGGCGGGCGAATCGCAGGTGATGCCCACAATTCTCGCTCCGTCTGGCCCCGGCGTTGGCGCCGTCTTGATCGCGTCCTGGGAGTCCAAACGACAATGCAGCTAGACTGCGCAGAATTCTGCAACACAGGAGCCGCGCATGTCGATCGCCGCCAAGGACGTGGTGCCCTTCACTCAGGCCCGCGCGAAGCTGTCAGAACTGGCCGACGAGGTCAAGACAGGCAGCGAGAAGGTCATCACCAAGAACGGCGAAAGCTACGTCGCGCTGATCGACTCTGACCGCCTGGACTACTACCACCGCCTGGAGCGCGAGCGGATCCACCTGCTGCTGCTCGAAGACGTGAAGCGCGGGCTGGCTGACATTGCAGCCGGACGCACCGAGGACGCGGACACGGCCATCGCCCGCCTGCAGCAAGCGCGCAAGCCCGTAGCGAAGACCACGAAGCGGCGTGGCTGAGCCGCGTATTCAGGTCGAACTCACCGCCAGCTTCATCGAGAGGCTGGAGTCGATCGAGGCATTCCTGACCGATGCCGGTGCGCCACAGGCATACGACAAGCTGCTCGATGCCCTGCGCCGCACCGTCATCGCCAACCTGCGCCGCTTCCCGCGTATCGGGCGCCTGTATCTCGACCGTCCGCCGCAATCCGCCGAAGCCTTTGCACAACTGCGCGCGCTCCCGCCCGGCGCGGCGAACGCGTTGCGTGAGTACCTGCACGGCGACTACCTGATCCTCTACACGCTGACGGGCTCGACCATCTATCTCCTGTCGATCCGCCACCATCGCCAACTATCGTTCGCGTTCGCGAGACTGTGGGACTGAAGTCTTTGATGCTGCAACCGGCTCTTTTCTCCGTTGCCCAGGGTGCTGACACCCGAGCAATGCCTGGAGGTTCTTCC
>JAYUSP010000416.1:0-3789 GCA_043755615.1 Betaproteobacteria bacterium | reverse complement strand
CGCCAGGTTGCCCCGCGTTACCGTTCGACTTGCATGTGTAAGGCATGCCGCCAGCGTTCAATCTGAGCCAGGATCAAACTCTTCAGTTCGATCTTGATTTTCTTACTCATATAACGGAATTGAAGTGAACTTCACTTCTATATCCATGAGCGTCTGCGACATCTTGTCTTGCGACACGACATCTGGCTTTTGCCTGCAAACGCCCACGCTTATCGGCTGTATGTTGTTAAAGAGCTCGCCTTTCGGCACGCTGATCAGCGACCAGCGAAGACGACGATTCTGACATGTTTTTGTACCCCGTGTCAAACTTTTCGGGGTCTTTCCCGTCGGTCTGACTGGTGACCATGCCTGGTCGCCGTTGCCACTGACCTGTGATCAGCGCAGCCCATAACTGTAGCACAGGTTGCGAGCGAACTTCAACGCCTCGCGTGATCATCGCGACGCGGACGCGGCGCCCAGCGCCGCTGCCGCAATTCGCAGATCGTCCGCTGCCAGGACCGACGGCAACCGCGCCGACAGGCGCATCGTGTCGGCGCGCAGCACGCGCTGTTTAATCGCCGGAATTTGCGCTGGATGCATCGAAAAGCTGCGCAGCCCCATCGCCAACAGCAGCTCGGTGAAAGCAGGGTCGCCCGCCATTTCACCGCAGACGCTGACGCCGCGGCCGGCCGCCCGCGCCCGGCGAATCGTCTGCTCGATCAAGCCCAGAACCGCGGGGTGCCAGGGGTCGTACAGATGTGCCACCGCCTCATCGGCACGGTCGATCGCCAATGTGTACTGAATCAAATCGTTAGTGCCAATGGATACGAAGTCAAAGTGGCGAAGAAAACGATCGATGCAAATCGCCGCCGCAGGCACTTCGATCATCGCGCCGAGTTCAACCCGGCCGTAGGCGCGGCCGGCATCGTCGAGCTGCTGGCGGGCGCGCGCCAGCGCGTCCAGCGTCATCCGGACTTCGTCAAGATGCGCAATCATCGGCACCAGGATGCGAACCTTGCCGAAGGCGCTGGCCCGCAGCATCGCGCGCAGCTGCTGGCGAAACATGCCGGGCTCCGACAGGCTCCAGCGGATCGCGCGCAGCCCGAGCGCCGGATTCAGCGCGCTGTCGTGGTGGCGGTGGTCCTGGGCGCTCATTCGCTCAAGCGGCTTGTCGGCACCGATGTCGACGGTGCGGATCGTCACCGGCAGCCCCTGCATCGCCTGCACGGCTTCGCGATAGGCCTCGAACTGCTCGTCTTCGCCAGGCAAAGATCCGCCGCGGTTCATAAACAGGAACTCGCTGCGAAAGAGCCCCACGCCAACCGCGCCGGCGAGCAACGCCGACGGCGCGTCGACGGGCAGCTCGATATTGGCCAGCAGCTCGACCGCTTCGCCGTCGAGGGACACCGCCGGTGTATGACGCAGGCGGTCCAGGCGAGCACGCTCGACCTCGGCCTGGCGTTGCCTGAACCGGTATTCCTCGAGCACGATCTTGGACGGATTGACCACTGCCACGCCGACGTCGCCATCGATGACCACCCAATCGTCCTGGCGGATCAGACGGCTGGCTTCGCGGGCGCCTACCACCGCCGGGATGTCCATGCTGCGCGCGACGATGGCGGTGTGCGAAGTGCGCCCGCCGACATCGGTGATAAATCCAGTGAAGACGCTGCCCTTGAACTGCAGCATGTCGGCCGGCGAGATGTCGCTGGCGACCAACACCAGCGGGTCTTCGCCGGCAAAGTCCCGCGCCGCCGACGGTGAGGGCCCGACACCGCCTTCGCCGCGCGCGAGAACCTTGAGCACTCGCTCGACGACCTGCTCAAGGTCGGCCTTGCGCTCGCGCAGGTACTCGTCTTCCATCTCGTCGAACTGGCGTGCCAGCACTTCGAGCTGTGCCGACAAGGCCCATTCGGCGTTGTAGTGCCGTTCGCGGATCCAGACTTTGGTCGCGCCGGTCAGCAACTCATCGTGGAGCAGCATCAGGTGCACGTCAAGCAGGGCAGAGAGTTCATGCGGCGCGTCGGCCGGCAGCTCGCGCTGTAGTGTAGTCAGCTCGTCTGCCACCGCATTGCGCGCAGTGCGCAGACGCTCGATCTCAGCCTCGGCATGGGCAGGCGCGATGAAGTAATGCGCCACGTCGACACGGCTCGAAGCGACCAGCACCGCGCGCCCGATGGCCACCCCGCGCGAAACCGGCACACCAAAGACCTGGATACTCATTGACCCACTGTAACGCAGGCCTGCGCCCGCGCTTTGAGCTTGCGCAGGTCGGCAATTGACGGCAGGCCGACGGCAAACCGCCCGTGTGCAGCCGGCTATTGCCCCTCGCCAAAC
Organism: Betaproteobacteria bacterium; assembly: GCA_043755615.1. Classification (GTDB taxonomy): domain Bacteria; phylum Pseudomonadota; class Gammaproteobacteria; order Burkholderiales; family Burkholderiaceae_C; genus Rubrivivax. The sequence continues at coordinate 1,473 of JAYUSP010000416.1, read as the reverse complement.
TTGGTGTCGATCAACCCGCGAAGCGCGGCCATCGCGGCTTGTTCGTCAGGGCCATCGACTTCGATCTCAAGTTCGCTGCCGATGCCCGCGGCAAGCATCATGACCCCCATGATGCTCTTGGCATTGACACGGCGGTCATTGCGCGAAAGGAAAACCTCGCTTTGAAAGCCACCCGCCAATTTGGTGAGTTTGGCCGAGGCGCGTGCGTGCAGGCCCAACTTATTGCTGATCGTGATTCGGCTCTTGACCATCGGGCCCTTGTGGCTTGTTGCTGTTGCTGGCTTGATTCTGCGGCGGTGCTGCGGCCAGCCGCATCACGCCCTGCGCGCCGCCGTCCACCGCCCGTGTGACCAGCGCCTCCAGCGGCTCGCCGGCATAACAAATCGCGCGCCACAACATCGGCACATTGACCCCCGCCACCACACGCACCTGCACGCCGTCGGCCACACGCAGCGCCGCATTGCAGGGCGTAGCGCCGAAGACGTCGGTCAGGATCAGGGTCGCGCGGTCGACCGCGATCTGACGGATTCGGGATTCGATGGCCGCGGGCGATTCGTCGGCGGCCACGTCGATCACCGACAGGCCGCCAGCGCAGTCGGGGAAAGCATGGCGGGCGAGCTGGCCCAGTGCCGAGGCCAGCGGCGCGTGAGCGACGATCAGGATGTGGGTCATGCGGCTTGGGGGTCAGGCCAGTTTATCGGCTCAGCCCGAGTCTCAGCCCGACGCCCGCCAGCGCTGCGGCGGGCGCAGGTACCAGAGGTAGGACAGCGCGCAGCACAGGCCAAAGATCGCCAGCGTCGCGCGGAACGATGTCGCCTCGTCCAGCCCCGCCGCGATGAAGGCATCGATGCCCAGCCCAATGCCCCATTGCAGGACAAAGACCCCGGCAAAGATCACCAGATTGAAGGCCGACAGCGCCCGCCCCGCCTGGTGCGCGGCAAAGGCCTGTGCGACCACCGGCTGGCTCAACGATACAAAAGTACAAGACACGCACCACAGCGCCCAGGTCGCGGCGCCGGCTGGCTCGCCGCGCAGCACGATCCAGCCGGTGAGCAGCAGGCTCATCGGCACCCCCCAGAGCATCAGCGCGCGCACGCTGACGCCTTTGGCGGTAAGCCGCGGCATCACCGCACCCCAGGCCATGAACGCAAACAACATGCACAGGTTGATGACAAACAGGCCGCCCGCCGCCTGCGCCGTGGTCCACCCTGCGACCCGCGTCAGCCAGGGCCCGGCCCACAGAGTCTGCACCGCGATCAGGCCGCCGTAAATGAAAAATCCCATCGGCGCGCTGCGCACAAAGATCGGGTGGCGCACGATCGGCGCGTAAGCCCGCATCCCGGCCGGCGCCGTGGCCGCTGCTGCAGCCGCTTCGGCAACCAGCACATCGTCGCGCGGCACCACCCACCAGATGATGACGATCGACAGCAACAGCATCGCTGCAATGGCCCAGAAGAGACCCCTCCAGCCCCA
>JAYUSP010000415.1:0-11957 GCA_043755615.1 Betaproteobacteria bacterium | reverse complement strand
ACTTTGTTTGGTAGGCCGCCCGTGAGTCGAACACGGCACCAACAGATTATGAGTCTGCTGCTCTAACCAATCATGAGCTAGCGGCCCGGGGTGAGCGGGGATTGTAGAAGCGCTACGTGTGGCTTCTCTACTTCTGCGACAGCGCGCTGCCGACCAGGCGCGCGGTGATGTCGACGATCTGGATCATGCGGTCGTAGGCCATGCGGGTCGGGCCGATCACGCCCAGCGTGCCGACGACGAGGCCGTCGACTTCGTACGGCGCGGTGACCACCGAGAGTTCTTCAAACGGCACGACACGGCTTTCGCCGCCGATATAGATGCGCACCCCTTCGGCGCGGCTGGAGACATCGAGCAGGCGCATCAACTCGGTCTTCTGTTCGAAGACATCGAAGAGCTTGCGCAGCGAGCCCATGTCGTTGCCCAGCGTCGGCATGGCCAGCAGGTTGCGCTCGCCAGAGACGACGACCTGCTCGCCACTTTGCGCCATCGCCTCGGTGCTGGCCTGCACCGCCGCCTGCATCAGCGTGCTGATCTCGCCGCGCAGCGCGTCGATTTCTGATTTCAGGCGTTCGCGAACGGCCTCGATCGTGAGCCCGGCGTAATGCGCATTGAGGTAGTTGGTGGCCTCGATCAACTCGGTCGGGCTGTGGTCGCGCGCGGTGAAGATGACGCGGTTCTGCACATCGCCGTCGGGTGCGACCAAGATCACCAGCACCCGCCGCTCGCCCAGGCGCAGGAACTCGATGTGATGAAAGACGCCGGTCTTGCGCGGCGCCGTCACCACGCCGACAAAACTCGACAGGCTCGACAGCACCTGCGCGGCTTGCGCGATCACCCGCTGCGGCTGGTCGGGGTGGAGTTGCTCGCGGGCCGAGACCATGTCCAGCGGCACCTCGTGCAGCGCCAGCGGCCGCGCGGTGAGCATGGTGTCGACAAAAAGCCGGTAGCCGCGTGATGTCGGGATGCGCCCGGCGCTGGTGTGCGGGCTGGCAATGAGGCCAAGCTCTTCGAGGTCGCTCATCACGTTGCGGATCGTCGCCGGCGACAGCTCCAACCCCGAAGCCCGCGACAGCGTGCGCGACCCCACCGGCTGGCCGTCGGCGATATAACGCTCGACGAGAGTTCGCAGCAGGGTCTTGGCGCGGTCGTCAAGCATGATGAAATTTTCATTGTACGGATGTGGGGGCGGCGTGCCGCCATGTGCTCGCGTTGTGCCACCGATGTGCCATCGATGTGCCACCGATGTGCGCCGGACATGTGCGCTTGAACCGACATCGCTATGGTGTAATCCGGCGCATGCCTGCCCGCTTCCGCCACGCTGCGATCGTCGGCAAATACCAGGCCCGCGGCATCGGCCCGGTGCTTGAGGAAATTGCCCAGTTCCTCGCCGCGCAGGGACTTGAGGTATCGCTCGAGCGCGAAACCGCCCTCGCCACCGGCAGCACCCAGTACGACGCACTGAACCCGGCGCAGATGGGCGAGCGCTGCGACCTGGCCGTCGTCGTCGGCGGCGACGGCACGATGCTCGGCATCGCCCGCGAGCTCGCCCGTTACAGCCTGCCGCTGGTCGGCATCAACCAGGGCCGGCTGGGTTTTATCACCGACATTCCTTTCGAGCGCTTCCGCGACACGCTGGCGCCGATGCTGGCCGGCGACTACGAAGAAGAACACCGCACCATGATCGAAGGCGGTGTCTGGCGCGATGGCGAAAAGATCTTCGACGGCCTGTCAATGAACGATGTTGTGGTCAGCCGCGGCGCCACCGCGAGCATGGTCGAACTCAAGGTCGATATCGGCGACGATTTTGTCGCCAACTTGCGTGCCGACGGCTTGATCGTCGCGTCGCCAACCGGCTCCACCGCCTACGCGCTGTCGGCTGGCGGGCCGATCCTGCACCCGGGCATTGCCGGCTGGGTGCTGGTACCGATCGCGTCGCACACCTTGAGCAACCGGCCGATCGTGCTGCCCGATGCGGGCGAGATCCGCATCGAGATCGTCGCCGGGCGCGACGCGTCGGCCAACTTCGACATGCAAAGCCTGGCCAGCCTGTTGCACGGCGACCAGGTGCGCGTGCGCCGTTCGGTACACAAGGTGCGTTTTTTGCACCCACGCGGCTGGAGTTATTACGCCACCCTGCGGCGCAAGCTGCGCTGGTACGAAGGTGTCGTCTGATGCTCAGGCGCCTGAGCCTGCGTGACTTCGTGATCGTTGCGCAACTCGATATCGACACCGGTGCCGGCTTCTCGGTGTTGACCGGAGAAACCGGCGCCGGCAAGTCGATCCTCGTCGACGCCTTGCAGCTCGCACTGGGCAGCCGGGGTGATGCCGGCGTCGTCCGCGAAGGTGCCGCACGCACCGAGATCTGCGCCGAGTTTGACGCCGCCCCGCCGGCGCTGCAGCGCTGGCTCGACGAAGCCGGCTTCGACGCTGGTGAGAGCCTGCTGCTGCGCCGCACGATCGACGTGCACGGCAAGAGCCGGGCCTGGATCAACGGCGGCAGCGCCACCGTCGGCCAGTTGCGCGAGGCTGCCGAGCTGCTCATCGAAATCCACGGCCAGCATGCCTGGCAGAGCCTGACCAAACCGGCGGCAGCGCGTGCGCTGCTCGACGCGCAGGCTGGCGTCGACGGCGGTTTGATGGCCTTGGCCTGGGCCGATTGGCGCGCCGCTACCGCGGCACTCGAACAAGCACGCGGCCAGCGCGACGGCCTGGAGCGTGAGCGCGAACGTTTGCAGTGGCAGATCAGTGAAGTGAACAAGCTCGCGCCTGGCGACGACGAGTGGAGCGAACTCAATGCCGAGCACCAGCGCCTGGCGCATGCTCAGGCCCTGCTCGACGCCGCCCGGCTGGCGCTGGATGTGGTCAGCGAGGCCGAGACGGCCGCCGATGCACTCACCGGCCGCGCGCTCGAAGCCTTGCAGTCGGTGGCGCACTACGACGCCGAGCTCGCCGCCGTAGCCGAGGTGTTGCTCGCAGCGCAGACCCAGTTGCAGGACGCCGCACACACGCTGCACGGTTATCTCGGCCACAACGAACCCGACCCGCAACGCCTGGCCGAACTCGACAGCCGCTTGTCGGCGTGGATGCAACTCGCGCGCCGCTACCGCCGCCCACCCGCCGAAATGCCGGCGCTGCTGGCCGGCTGGCGCGCAGAGCTGCAAGCGCTGGACGCCGCAGCCGACCTCGACGCGCTGGAGCGCCGCGTCAGCGATGCAGAAAAAGCCTGGCGCTCGCATGCGAAGAATATCTCTGCACTGCGCAAATCAGCGGCACCCCAACTTGCCGCGGCGATCACGCAGCTGATGCAGCAGCTCGGCATGAACGGCGGCCGCTTTGACATCAGCCTGCCCGCGGCCGACAGCCCGCAGGCTTATGGCCTGGAGTCGGTCGAGTTTCTGGTTGCCGGCCACGCCGGTGCGACCCCGCGTCCGCTGGCCAAGGTCGCCTCGGGCGGCGAGCTGTCGCGGCTGGCGCTGGCGGTGGCGGTCACGACAGCCAACGCCGCCGCGGTGCCGACGCTGATCTTCGACGAGATCGACGCCGGTGTTGGCGGCGCGGTGGCCGACAGCGTCGGCCGGCTGATGAAACAGCTCGGCCGCCAGACGCAGGTGCTGGCGGTGACGCACCTGGCGCAGGTAGCCGCCTGCGCCGACGCGCACTTTGTCGTCTCCAAGGCGCTGCAGGGCAACGCCGCCATCAGCGATGTGCAGCCGGTCACGGCCCAAGCGCGGGTCGCCGAGATCGCCCGCATGCTTGGCGGCGAGCGTTTCAGCGGCACCAGCCAGGCGCATGCGCTGGCGATGCTGGGCGCGCGATGAGCCCCGCGCGGCCGCCCGCAGGGGCCCGTTGCCGCTCGGCGGGGGTGCCCCGATGACCGGCGAGGTGGTGCTTGTCACCGGCATCTCGGGGTCGGGCAAATCGGTCGCCCTGCATGCGCTCGAAGACGCCGGGTTCTTTTGCGTGGACAACCTTCCGCCCGAGCTGCTGCGCGATTTTCTCCGGCTCGAACACGCACGCCCGACGAACCGGGTTGCGGTTTCGGTGGACGTGCGCACGGCAAGCTCCCTGCCGCACCTGCTGCCGTTGATCGCCGAGTTGAAACGCGAAAACGTCTCGGTGCGCTCGGTCTTTCTCGACGCCGCCACCGACGCGCTGGTGCGACGATTCTCGGAAACGCGCCGGCCGCATCCGCTGACCAGCACCGGCGGCGCTGGCGACAGCTCGTCGCGCGCGCTGATCGATGCGATTGAACTCGAACGTGGCTTGCTCGCCGATCTTCGCGAAGTCTCCACCGTCATCGACACCAGCCAACTGCGCCCGGCGCAACTGCGCTCGTGGATGCGGGGCCTGGTCGGCGCGAACGTGTCGTCGCTGACCCTGGTCTTCGAGTCCTTTGCATACAAACATGGCGTGCCGCTCGACGCCGACTTTGTATTCGACCTGCGCGTGCTGCCAAACCCGTTTTACATCCGCGAGCTGCGCCCGCTCAACGGCCGCGACGATGCCGTGGCCGAGTACCTGCAAGCGCAGCCCGAGGTCGCCGAGATGCTGGCGCAGATCGAGATCTTCCTGCGCCGCTGGCTGCCCGGCTTCGAGGCCGACCAGCGCAGCTACCTCACCGTGGCCATCGGCTGCACCGGCGGCCAGCACCGCTCGGTCTACGGCGCCGAATCGCTGGCCAGACGATTTGCCGACCGCAACGCCACGCTGGTGCGGCACCGTGAGCTGGACGGCATCGAATGAGCGCCGCCGGGCCGCCCCCAGGCGCGAATGCCTCCTCGGGGGGCGAGTCCGCGCCGAGCGAGCGCCTGCGCGCTCGAGAGTGGCGGCTGAGCGCCTGTTGGCTTGCAAGCCAACAGGCAGCGTAGCGACGGCTGTCGCAAGCGTGGGGGCATCTTGAACCTTTCGTTGTTCCCGCTGCAGATGGTGCTGTTCCCCGGCGGCCTGCTGCAGCTGAAGGTTTTTGAAGCGCGTTATGTCGACCTTGTCGGCGACTGCTTGCGCTCGCAGCAGCCCTTTGGTGTGATCTGCCTGGCGCAGGGCGCCGAGGCCGGTTCCAACCCAAAAGGCGTGCGCATCGAAAACGTCGGCGTGATGGCACGCATTGACGATGTCGACGCCGAGCAGCAAGGCATCCTGCGTGTGCAGTGCACCGGCCTGCAGCGTTTTCGGCTCGAGGCCGCGCCGACGCAGGCGGCGAACGGCCTGTGGTCAGCCCCGGTGGCTGCGTTGCCCGACGACGAACCGCAGGCGCCGGCCGCCGCGATGCAGGCCACCGTCGACGCGCTGGCCCAGGCCGCGGCCAAGCTCAAGGAACAAGGGCCGCTGCCCTTTGCCGAACCGCTCGCGCTCGGCGACGCGGGCTGGGTCGCCAACCGCTGGTGCGAACTGCTGCCGATCTCGCTGGCAGCCAAACAAAAGCTGATGGAGCTTGATGACGCCGGTGTGCGGCTGAAGCTGGTCGACGAGTTTCTGCGCAGCAAGCAGGTCGTTAGAGGCTAGCGTTCGACCTCAGCGGCAATCTGCGCCGCAGCCAGCAGCCAGCAGCTTGCGCACCGGCGCCGGCAGGCCGAGCCGCAGCGCGGCGTCGATCTCGAACCACGCGCCGGCGCCGGCGGCGTCTCCGTCGTCCGCGCTCGCACCCAGCATCGCTTCGATCGCGCCGCGGCGTGCCGCCGCCAGCCGCGCCGGCAGCGTCCAGCGCAGTGGCCGCAGCGTCCAGTCGAAATGGGTCAGCGCATGCTTCACCGCGGGCAACGAATGCCCGCTGCCGGGCCAGCCCGCGACGAGGTCCGGCAGCGTCTCATCGGCCGGCCACTCGGGCATCGACCAGAGCCCGGCCCAGACCCCTTGCTGCGGCCGGCGCACGAGCCAGACTCGGCTACGCTGCTGCAGCCAGAGCAGATCGTTTTGGCGCTGGCCGCGCCGCAGGCGTTTGGTCTTTACCGGATAGTCCTGCGGCCGGCCCTGGCCGAAGGCCACGCAGTCGGCTGCCAGCGGGCAGGCGTCGCAGCGTGGCCGGCGCAGCGTGCAGACTTCGGCGCCGAGGTCCATCAGGCCCTGGGTATAGGCCTCGATACACCGCGCCGGCAGCAGGGCCTGCGCCTGCGTCCACAGCGCGCGCTCTTGCGCCGCGATCGACAGATCACCGTCAAACCCAAGTGCCCGCGTGAGCACCCTTTTGACATTGCCGTCGAGGATCGCGACCCGCTCGCCAAAACAGAATGTGGCGATCGCCGCGGCGGTCGACCGGCCGATGCCGGGCAGCATGGCGAGCTGATCGCTGCGGCGCGGAAAATTGCCGCCGTGATCGTTGACGACGGTCTGCGCGCAACGGTGCAGGTTTCGCGCGCGGCTGTAGTACCCCAGGCCGCTCCACAGCGCGAGCACATCGTCCTGCGACGCCGCGGCCAGGCTTTGCACGTCGGGGAAACGACGCACGAAGCGGGCGAAGTAGGCGCGCACGGTGGCGACCTGGGTCTGCTGCAACATGACCTCGGACAACCAGACCCGATACGGATCTCGCGTGCCCTGCCAGGGCAGGCCGTGGCGGCCGTGTTGGCGCTGCCAGCGCACCACGCGGCTGGCGAGCAAAACGTCAGCCGTTGGGGTCAAGCCGCGTCGCGCCGCGCCAAAGCTTGCGGGCTCATCCGCGCGGCGCTCTCGGTGGCGTCGATCAGCGAATCCAGGCGTTGCTGCATGTCGCGCAGGCGCTGCTCCTGGTCAACGAGTTCGCCGATGCGCGACTCGAGTTCACCCGACGCCGCCTGGATGCGTGCAAGCGCATCGTGGCGGCGCCTGAACGCGCGCCGGCGCTCGCGCAGTTGGTGGTCGATCTGGCCGGAGACGTTTTTGCTCCACTGCTCGAGCTCACCGGCCGCACTCTCGAACACCATGCGCAGCTTGGACAGCAGCATGCGGCGAAACTGCTCCATCGCGCCCGGCGCGGCAAGCCGCCAGGCCTGGGTCAGCCCGAGGTACTGGCTGTAGTTGCGCTCGATCAGGCCGATCTCATGCTCCCAGCGCTCGAAGGTCGGCAGCGACCCGGCGAGGAACGAAAAACCAAACTCGGCGTTGAGTCTCGTAAAACTGGCGTCGATCATGCGGTGCATCTCGTCGCCATGGCCGCGGGCGCGCACAAAGGCATCGCGCAGATGGGCACAGAGGGTCTCAAACGGGCGCAGCGCGCCACCGGCCACCAGGCGCATGCCGACCGGCGGCTGCATCGCTGCGACATGTTTGCGCAAGTTCTGGCTGGCCAGCGGCTCGGTCGCCGCGCGCAGCAGTTTCATCTGCACCGCGCGAGTCGCCGACAGGCGCACGGTGCAGCGCTCGAAATCCTCGATCTCCGCTTCGACCCGCTGCAACATCAGGCGCACCTTGGCGCCACTTTTGCCCCGCAGGCCGCGCATCTCGAGTGTCTCTTCGGCGTTGTGGCGGCGTCGGTCGGCCAACTGGCGCAGCACACCGGCGCGCAACGGCACCAGGGTGTTGCAGGCGGCGATCGACAGCATCTCGCGCTGGCCCGGCAGCAATTGCGCCGACAGCGCGGCTTCGAGCTCGGGCAGCCGGCTGCGCACCAGGCCGGCGGCGTCGCCATTCAGACGCGCGGCAAGCGCGTCACGCGCCGACAGCGGGAACACCCGCGCGACATCGATTCCCAGGGTCAACGCGGTCTGGTCACGCTGGCGCGCGATCTGTTGCTCGATCTGCTCGGCGCTGCCCAGCGGATCGGCCAGGGTGTCGATCTTGTTCAGGACCACATAGCGCTCGACGGCGCGCGCGCCGAGATGCTGGCGCCAGACCTCGAGGTCGGAGCGTGTCACGCCAGTATCGGCACCGAGCACAAAAACCGTGGCATGCGCCGACGGCAGCAGCCCCAGCGTCAGCTCGGGTTCGGCGCCGATGGCGTTGAGCCCGGGTGTGTCGATGATCACCAGCCCGCGGTCGAGCAGCGGGTGCGGATAGTTGATCAGCGCGTGGCGCCAGGCCGGCACCTCGACGCTGCCGTCGCTCGCCTGCGGCGCATTTTCTTCGGGCCGCTGGTCGTCCCAAAGGCCGAGCGCGCGGGCTTCGTCGACGCTCACGCGGCTGGTCCGCGTGACCTCAGCCATCGCCCGCACCAGGCCTTCGGGGTCGCCGGGGTTCAGCGGGATGCGGGACCAGGGTTCGTCGCGGTCTCGCAGCTCGGCCAGCGACAGGCCGTGCAGCCGCGTCTGGATCGGCAGCAGGGCCAGCGACGGCGCGCGCTCCGCATCGTGGCGCAACTCGACTGGGCACATCGTCGTGCGCCCGGGTGAGGCCGGCAGCACCCGCCGGCCGGCGTCGGAAAAGAAGATCGCGTTGATCAGCTCGGACTTGCCGCGCGAAAACTCGGCGACAAAAGCGACGATCAGTTTTTCAGACTGCAGGCGCTCGTGCAACGAACCCAGCAGCTGCGCTTCGGCGTCGCCATGCAGGTCGTGTTCGCGCAGCCAGGCCGCCAGCGTCGCCACCGAACGGTCGACGCCGACGCGCCAGGCGGCCAGCGAACTCAATCGCGTGGCGAACGAAGAATGCATGCGCACGGTCGGCATCCTGAAGATGCTAGCGCAGGCCCGCTGGCCGCTGGGGGCAACGATACAAAGCCTGACAACAGCAACGCGCTTGTCAGCGCTTTTGGCACGCTTGGCAGAAATAAGTCGCGCGCTGCGCCTGCACGATGCGTTGCACAGGCGCCGCACAGCGTGGGCAGGGCAGGCCGGCGCGGCCGTAGACGGCGGCTTCGAGCTGGAACGCGCCGGCCGCGCCGTGGGCATCGCGAAAGTCACGCAGCGTCGAGCCACCGATGTCGATCGCCCGCGCCAGGATCAGGCGCAAGGCGGCCAGCAGACGTTCGGCACGCGGCCGGCTGATCGACTCGGCGCGCAGCCGTGGGTGAATGCCGGCATGGTGCAAGGCCTCGCAGGCGTAGATGTTGCCGGCGCCGACGATCAGCTCACCACCGAGCAGTACGGCCTTGATCGGGCTGCGGCGTTTTTTGAGCGCGGCGTGAAAAGCGGCCGCCGTGAGCGCCGCGTCAAAGGGCTCAAACCCCAGCCGGCCGAGCAGTGATGCCGCCGGCGGCGTGTCCAGATCGTCCGACCAGACCACCGCGCCGAAGCGCCGCGGGTCGGTCAATCGCAAGGTGCCCCGATCGGTGACGAGGTCGAAGTGGTCGTGCGCGCCGGCCGCAGCGGGGTCGGCGGCGAAGGCCAGCGAGCCCGACATGCCCAGGTGCAGCAGCAGGCCGCCGGGCGCCGGCTGTGGCATGTCCGGCTTGGCGCCGAGTGGCAGCCAGAGATATTTGCCGCGGCGCTGCGGCGCTGCCAGCATCCGCCCGGCCAGGCTGGCGGGTGTGCAGCCCAGCGGCCAGCGCAGCGGTTTGCCCAGGTGTGCAGAAATCACGGTCGCCCCCGTGAGGCCGGGGCTGATGGAGCGGCGCGTGACCTCGACTTCGGGGAGTTCAGGCATGGATCATTATGTGAGAATGAAGTTGTGGAATCTTCCGGATGCACGCGGCCGCGCAAGCAGGCGACTCAACCCGTTCATGAACTTGCTCATGAGCGTACTCATGCACGTGCTGATGCGCTTGCTGATGCACTTGCTGATGCGCTTGCTCGTGCGCTTGCCCGTCAGCGCGCTGAGCCGCAGCGCATGGCACCACCCCCTCGCCGCGTGAACGGCCGTTTTGCCACCTCCATCGCCGCCGTCGCGGCCGCTGTCGCGGCGCTGGCCTTCGCCCCCACGCTCGCCCTTGGCCAGCCCGCGGCGCCGGCGGCGGCTGACGCGGTCGGGGCCGCAGCGCCACATCGCTCGTCGCTCGACGCGCTGATGTTTTATCAGTTGCTCATCGGCGAGATCGAACTTCGTTCGGGCCAGGTCGGTGTGGCTTTTGAAGTCCTGCTCGACGCAGCGCGCCGCAGCCGCGACGAACAGCTGTTTCGCCGCGCGGTGGATGTGGCGCTGCAATCCCGCGTCGGTGACCAGGCGCTGGTCGCCTCGCGTGCCTGGCGTGCCGCGCTGCCGGAGTCGCTGGACGCCTTGCGCACGCAGTTGCAGATCCTGGTGGCACTGAACCGCATCAACGATGTCGGCGAACCGCTGCGCGCGCTGCTGGCGCGCACGCCAGAAGCCGACCGCAGCGGCCTGATCTCTTCAGTGCCGCGCTTTTTTCAACGCGCCGGTGATGCTCGCGCGGTCGCGGCCCTGATCGAAGAACAGTTGCAGCCGCATGCCAGGGTCGCATCGACGAAGGTCGCGGCGCGGGTCGCGATCGGCCGTGGCTGGCTCGCCGCGGGCGACACCGACAAGGCGTTGACGCTGGCGCGCGCTGCCGCATCCGACGACGCCGTCGCCGCGGGGCCGGCCCTGCTGGCGATGGACCTGATGGGCCGCCAGCCCGCGGCCGAGGACATCGTCGCAGCCTATCTGCTGCAAACCAGCACCGAGCCCGCGGTACGGCTGGCTTACGTGCGGGTATTGGTGCAGGCGCAGCGCCACGCCGACGCGATCAAGCAGCTCGAAATCGCGACCCGGCTGCAACCCGAACTCGCCCCGCCCTGGCTGACCTTGGGCGCGCTGCATGTCGAGCTGAAACATCCGCCGCAGGCCGACGCTGCTTTGTTGCGCTACGTGGCCCTGGTGACGGCCGCCCGTTCTGCCGGTGCAGTCAGCGCCAGCGGTGCCGTGCCGGCGCCGGCCGACAAGGACGATGACGACGATCACGGGGGGCTTGAGTCCACTGATGCCGCCACCGATTCACAGGGCGCCGGGCTCGTCCAGGCCTGGTTGCTGCTGGCGCAATCGGCCGAGCTGCGCGGTGATTTTGCGGCGGCCGAAAAGTACCTCGCGCTGGTCGACAACCCGCAACGCGCGCTCGAAGTGCAGAGCCGCCGCGCGACGATCCTGGCGCGCCAGGGCCGGCTGCGCGAGGCTCGCGAGCTGCTGCAAAAACTCCCCGAGCGGCAGCCCGACGATGCCCGCGCCAAACTTGTCGCCGAAGCCCAACTGCTGCGCGAACTCAAGCGCTGGGGCGACGCGCACGCGGTGCTTGCTGCGGCCAGCCAGCGCTGGCCGGACGACAGCGAACTGGTTTATGAGCAAGCGATGATGGCCGAGAAGCTGGACCGTCTTGACGAGATGGAAAGCCTGCTGCGCCGCGTGATCGCGGCCAAACCCGAGCACCAGCATGCCTACAACGCGCTCGGCTACTCGCTCGCCGATCGGGGCCAGCGCCTGCCCGAGGCCCGCGCGCTGATCGCCAAGGCGCTCGAGCTCGCACCCGGCGACCCCTTCATCACCGACAGCCTGGGCTGGGTCGAATACCGGCTCGGCAACCGCGACGAGGCGCTGCGGTTGCTGCGCCAGGCCTACGTTTCGCGCCCTGATACCGAGATCGCTGCGCACCTGGGCGAAGTCCTCTGGGCGTCGGGCCAGCACGACGAAGCCCGGCGCGTCTGGCGCGAAGGCCGCAGCCGCGACGCCGCCAACGAGGTGCTGCGCGAAACCCTGGCGCGGCTGAAGCCCGACTTGTGATTCGCCGCCAAGCGGGCGCGCTGCTGCTGGCCGGGGTTGGTTTATTCGGACTGCTCGGCGCCTGCGCCACCCCGCCCGCGCTTGACACACCCGCCTTCAGCGGCCGCATCGCGATCCAGGTCGCGGCCGGCAACGACGCTCCCGCGCGGCAGGCCAGCGCGAGCTTCGAGCTGCGCGGCGACGCGCTGCGCGGCGAACTTGACCTCAGCGGGCCGCTGGGTGCCACGCTGGCCCGCGCGCGCTGGCAGCCGGGGCGCGCCGAACTGCTCAGCCCCGACGGGCCGCTGCCCTTCAGTAACCTCGACAGCCTGGCGGCACACGCATTTGGCGAGCCGCTGCCGCTGGCGGCGATGTTCCACTGGTTGCGTGGTCAGCCCTGGCCAGGCGCCGCGCACACGCTG
>JAYUSP010000414.1:0-11973 GCA_043755615.1 Betaproteobacteria bacterium | reverse complement strand
TTGACCGTATCTTCGACGAGCACACGCGAGCGTGCATTGCGCAGCTCGCCGGTGTCACCCACCTGGCCGCCGCTTTCGGCGTAAAACGGCGTCTGGTCAAGCACGATCACAACATCGTCGCCGGCCGCGGCGCGGGCCACCGAAGCGCCATCGACATAGATCGCGGTGACCCTGCTGTGTTCCCACTGCAAGTGTTCGTAGCCGTGGAAGATCGTCGCGTCGCCGCTGAATTCGAGCCCCTGCGCCATCTTGAATTTGGCCGCGCCGCGGGCCAGCGCACGCTGGCGGTCCATCGCCAGGTTGAAGCCGGCTTCGTCGACGCTGACACCACGTTCGCGGCAGACATCGGCCGTCAGGTCGAGCGGGAAACCGAAGGTGTCGTGCAGCTTGAAGGCGGTGTCGCCGTCGATGGTTTTTGCGCCACCGGCCAGGGCCGCCTCGAGAATCTCCATGCCATTCGCGATGGTCTGAAAGAAGCGTTCTTCTTCCTGCTTGATGACCGCGGTGACCCGCGCGGCGTCGCGGCGCAGTTCGGGATAGGCGTCACCCATCTCGCTGGCCAGCGCCACCACCAGCAAATGAAAAAACGGCTTGCGCGCGCCAAGTTTGTAGCCATGGCGGATGCCGCGCCGGGCGATGCGGCGCAGCACATAACCGCGGCCTTCGTTGCCCGGCATCACGCCGTCGGCAATCGTGAAAGCGCAGGCCCGGATATGGTCGACGATGACCTTCAGCGAAGGCGACGCTGCATCACAACCGCCCAGCGCTGCCGCGCCACCAGCATCGACGGCACGCTTGGCTGCTTCAAGCAGGCGCACAAAGAGATCGACCTGAAAAACGCTGTGCACCCCTTGCAGCACCGTTGCCAGGCGTTCCAGCCCCATGCCCGTATCGACACTCGGTTTGGGCAGCCGGTGCATGACGCCGTCTTCACTGCGGTTGAACTGCATGAAGACGTTGTTCCAGATCTCGACGTAGCGGTCGCCGTCCTGCTCGGGCGACCCCGGCGGGCCGCCGGCTACCGCCGGGCCGTGGTCGTAGAAGATCTCCGAACAAGGGCCGCAGGGCCCGGTATCGCCCATCATCCAGAAGTTGTCGGACATGTAGCGCGCACCCTTGTTGTCGCCGATGCGAACGATGCGCTCCGGCGGCAACCCGATGACCTTGAGCCAGATGTCGTAGGCCTCGTCGTCTTCGGCGTAGACCGTCGCCCACAGGCGATCGGCCGGCAGCTTGAACTTCTGGGTCAACAGCTCCCAGGCGAGCACGATCGCGTCATGCTTGAAATAGTCGCCGAAGCTGAAGTTGCCGAGCATCTCGAAAAACGTCAGGTGGCGCGCGGTGTAACCGACGTTTTCAAGGTCGTTGTGTTTGCCGCCGGCGCGGATGCACTTTTGCGACGTCGCCGCACGTGTGTAGCTGCGCTTGTCGAAGCCCAGAAACACATCCTTGAACTGGTTCATGCCAGCGTTGGTGAACAAAAGCGTCGGGTCGTCACCCGGCACCACCGGGCTCGAAGCCACGACCTGGTGGCCCTTGGACTCGAAATAATTCAGGAAGGTGGAGCGGATTTCAGAAGCTTGCATGGGTAGTCAGAGAACACAAAAGGGGTTCAGGCATCTCAGGACAACACGGCCAGGCCGGCACGGGTGGCAGCGGCGGCCAGAGTCTGGTCCAGCGTGGCCAGGGCGCAGCGTCGCTGCACGGCGAGGTCGAGGTAGGAAGCATCGTAAGGAGTCAGGGCATGCGACTGCGCCGCCTCGAAGTGGCGCTTGGGCAAGTTGTGCGTCGGCGCGACGACATCGATCTCGAACTCTTCGAGATCGGCACACAGGCCGCCGATCTGATCTTCGAGCAAACGGCCCCGGCGCACACCGTTGCGCAGCGCGTTGGCCACCTCCAGCGGCCACACCGCGGGCGCGAACAGGCGCGCGTCGAGTACTCGCGCCAGCGAAGCCGGCCGTTGTTCATCAGGCATCACCAGCGCCAGCGCATAAGAGCTGTCGAGCACGATCACCGACGCCCCTCTTGCACCCAGTCGAGAATCTCTTCGCGCGTGATCGGCCCGCCTCGGCTGGCGACCTCGGCACCCACCGCCTGCATGCGGGCCAGCGCCTTGCGGCGGCGTTTGAGCACCTGCGGCGGCACGTCACCGATCGGCACCAGCTTGGCGACCGGTTTATTGTGCCGCGTGATGACAACTTCTTCGCCGCGCTCGGCGCGCGCCACAAGTTCGGACAGATGCGTTTTGGCTTCAAACAGCCCGATCGATTCCATGCTGCCGCCCGTCTGGTTGATTCAACCAGATTCTAGCGCATCGGCGAACGCTAGCGACTCATCCGTCGCGCGCGCGCTGGTCACAGCTCCTGGCCGCTGTTGGCCCGATCCAAGCCGGCCTCGGCAGACAAAAAGAAACCGGCACGCGGCCGGCTTCATTTCACCTTCGGAGTCTCAATGCCGCGTCGTCAACGCCTGCGGCGTTTGCCCACCGCAAGCAGCGACGCCAGGCCCAGCAGAATGAGTGCATAGGTGCTCGGCTCGGGGACCATGCCAATGTCACCAGCATGAACCGCGACCGCCCGCCAGTTCCGTAGTTTCTGGTCTTGGCCCTGGGCACCGCTGAGATTGAAGTACCAGGCGTAGTTCTTGTCGGGCCCGTACTCCAGCGCAAGCCACAAGTGATGCTGGGCGTCGATGCCCTGAAAGTCGCCGGTGTTCGTCGGACCGAATCCCGCTTGAGGAATACAAAGACTGACCGTTGAGCCGTTCGGATCACAGAACGATTTGTTGCCCAGCGTGACGAAGAACAAATGGGCGAACTCGCTCTTCGACGCAGCGCTTGGCATGTTGTAGCCACAGTCCGTGCCACCGGCGCCGCCGCTCAGATCGCAACCGGGCGCACCGGTATCGACCATCGTCGGCAGGCGCCAGTCCGCACGGTTGCCGACCACCAGCGCATTGGCCCAAGCATTCGTGGCGTCCCATGTGCCGGCGGACCCAGCGACGTTGGTGTTGCGCAGCCAGGTGACGTTGAGTACGGTGTCGTAGAAGGCGTCGGTCTGGCCGTTGTGGTCCAGGTCGCGCGGCTTCAAGGTCGTCTCCCAGGTACCTTGTCCCGCAACTCCGACCGCATGCACCGCATCCGGCAACAGGAATGCCGACACGCCCAACGCGGCAATCGCCGCTGACCTCATCAAGTGGCTTGCTTTCATCGAGACCCCCCTTATCGCGTTGTATGCGACCGCCGCCGCGGCAGCCACTTGCGAGCAAGCATGCCCCCCCCGCGCGCTGTCAACCCTTGCGTCTCGGGGCTCTCCGCATTGACTTCAGGGCGCTTTGTGGATCGAAGCGGCAGGCATCAAGGATTGGGCCGCTGAACCCGCGCCGCCCAGCCCGGCACGCGCTGCTCCATCGCGGCGACGATCGCCGCATGCTGCGCGGCGCTGAACTGCAACGCGCGGGCGCGGCCGAGGGGCGCGGCGTCGACTGCGCGTGCGCGATGCGTCGAAGCGTGGTCGGCTGGCGCCGCGACCACGACATCCAGGCGCGGTGAAAAAACATCGGTGCGGTTGCTGGTGTCGGTTCGCGACAGCACCAGCACCGGCAGGAAGGCATTGCCGGCGCTGACCAGGCCTTGGTAGTCGCCCAGGAAAAGACCGCCGGCGTCGGGCGCGGCGTTCATGTCGAAGGGGCCGTGGACGCGTGTCTCGGTCCAGGTCAGGCCGTCGCGTGAGGTCAACAGCCAGGCGTCGGCAAGGAGCGTCGTGGTGTCGGCCGTATTGCTGCGCAGGTCGTAGTGCATCACGCCAATCAGGCCGTCGGCGCGCACATGCAGGGTCGGAGTAAAAGCCGGTGTTGTTGCGATCTTGTTAATGGCTAACGGCGCGGTCCAGGTGCGGCCGCCATCGGTGGAGCGCGACATCGCGATCGCGTCGACCATGCCGCCGGAAAAGCGGCCGTCCTGCCACGCCACCCAGAGCCTGCCATCGGGCGCGGCGGCGATCGTCGGCAGGATCGAGCCATCGCGGATGGCCTTGCCGCTGCCGGCGTCGCGTGCGCCCACCGCACGCAGCTCAGCGACAAACACCGGCGCCTGCCAGGTCACGCCCTTGTCGGCCGACCGCACGATGCCGACCCGCGACACCGAGGTGCCGCTGACGGTATCGATCTGCGTGAAGACATTCACCAGCACACCCCGTTCGGCACCAGCAGCGATGACAACGACGCGGTTGCCCACCGTCTGGCTGATCCCCAGGCTGGTCGGGATATAGAACTCGCGCGCCGGCTCCCAGCTCAAACCCGCGTCGGTGGACCTTGCCAGAAGCGCCGGGCCACGGCCGGCGCGGTCGAGCCGGTCCCACACGGCATAGACAAATCGCGCGTCGGTGGTGTCGGCGGTGATGGCATTTTTGTCGTTGAAAAAAGCCTCGCCGTCGCGCATCAGCGTGATCGGTGTGCTCCAGCTGCGGCCACCGTCGACGGAGCGGCTGGCCAGCATCGCACTCGCCGAGCCCGCCGTGAAGCTGCCGCCGTTGAAGGCCAGGCCCATCAGGTGCGCGGTGCCGTCAGGGCCGAAGTCGACCCAGGGGTCGGTGGCGCGTTCGTAGTCGCCCGACGATCCAGCCAGCGCGCCGCCGCAGCGCGACATCGGGATCAGGCTGCGCTGCCAGGTCGCGCCGCCATCGCTGCTGAGCGCCGTGACCAGGGCGCGCGCGCCGCCGTTGCTCCAGCGGTCTTGCTGCCAGGCCGCGAGCAGCTGGTTCGGGTTGAGCGGGTGCGCAGCGGCAAAGGGCTCGACTTCGGCCTCGGCGTAAAACGTGCCACTGGTGCTGCCGCCGGTGCAGCCCGGCGCCACCGGCGTCGCCGCACTCGCCTGGCGAGATGGCAGCGCCGGCAGGCCACCGGCGCCGGGGCCGCCAGGGTCGCCGGCATCACCACCACCACCGCCGCAGCCCGCCAGCAGCAGCATCAACACCAGAGCCTGCGACGCCGACCGCTTGTTCATCGTGGCAGGATACTGCGTTGACAGTTTTTGCACCCACTCGTCAGGTGCCGCACGCCCCACCCGAAGGACAGCCCACATGGCCAGCAGCGCAAAATTTTCCTGGGACGACCCGTTCCATCTCGACAGCCAACTCAGCGACGACGAGCGCGCGGTGCGCGAAGCGGCGCACGCTTTTTGCCAGGAGCGCCTGGCGCCGCGGGTCGTTGATGCCTTTCGCAACGAGACCACCGACGTCGCAATCTTCAGCGAGATGGGCGCGCTCGGCCTGCTCGGCCCCACGATCCCCGAGGCCTACGGCGGCGCCGGCCTCAATTACGTTTGTTATGGCCTTGTCGCGCGCGAAGTCGAACGTGTCGACTCGGGATACCGCTCGATGATGAGCGTGCAGAGTTCGCTGGTGATGGTGCCGATCAACGAGTTCGGCACCGAAGCGCAGCGCCAGAAATACCTGCCCAAACTCGCGCGTGGTCAATGGATCGGCTGCTTCGGTTTGACCGAGCCCAACTTCGGCTCCGACCCCGGCGGCATGATCACGCGCGCCAAGGCGGTGCCCGGCGGTTTTTCGATCAGCGGATCGAAAATGTGGATCAGCAATTCGCCGATCGCCGATGTATTTGTCGTCTGGGCCAAGGACGACACCGGCCAGATACGCGGCTTCATTCTCGACAAGGGCATGCCGGGCCTGACGGCACCCAAGATCCACGGCAAGGTCGGCCTGCGCGCCAGCATCACTGGCGAGATCGTGATGGACAACGTCTTCTGCCCCGAAGAAAACGCCTTCCCCGAGGTGCGTGGCTTGAAGGGCCCTTTCACCTGCCTGAACAGCGCGCGATACGGCATCGCCTGGGGCGCGCTCGGCGCGGCTGAAGACTGCTTTCACCGCGCCCGCCAGTACACGCTGGACCGCCAGCAGTTCGGCCGCCCGCTCGCCGCCAACCAACTCGTACAGAAAAAGTTGGCCGACATGCTGACCGAGATCAGCCTCGGCCTGCAGGGCTGCCTGCGCCTGGGCCGGATGAAGGACGAAGGCACGGCGTCGGTCGAGGCGACGAGCATCCTCAAGCGCAACTCCTGCGGCAAGGCGCTCGATATCGCGCGGCTGGCGCGCGACATGATGGGCGGCAACGGCATCAGCGACGAGTTTGGCGTGGCGCGGCATCTCGTCAATCTCGAAGTCGTGAATACCTACGAAGGCACCCACGACATCCACGCGCTGATCCTCGGCCGCGCGATCACCGGCATCCAGGCTTTCCAGTGAGCAGCGCCGCAGCTTCGCTGTCGTCAACGCAGTCGTCAACGCCGCCGCCGGCGCTGCTGGCCGGGGTGCGCGTGCTCGATCTCTCGCGCGTGCTCGCCGGCCCCTGGTGCGGGCAACTGCTGGCCGACTACGGCGCCGATGTGATCAAGGTCGAGCGCCCCGGTTATGGTGACGACACCCGCACCTGGGGCCCGCCGTTCTGGGGCGACCCGGCCGACCAGATGGCGGCGTACTACATCAGCACCAACCGTGGCAAACGTTCCATCGCAGTGGATATCGCCAGCCGCGAAGGTGCAGCGCTGGTGCGCCAACTCGCCGAACATGCCGACGTGCTGATCGAAAACTACAAGGTCGGGCAGTTGGCCAAGTACGGGCTCGACCACGCGGCGCTGTCGGCAGTCAACCCGAAGCTCGTCTACTGCTCGATCACCGGCTACGGGCAGGACGGCCCTTATGCGCAGGCCGCAGGTTACGACTTTGCGATCCAGGCCACCGGCGGACTGATGAGCGTGACCGGCGAAAAAGACGGCACCCCCAGAGCCGAGCCGCAGAAAGTCGGCGTCGCGGTGAGCGACCTCTTCACTGGCGTCTACAGCGTCACCGCGATCCTTGCCGCACTCATTGAACGGGGCCGCAGCGGCCGCGGCCGCTACATCGACGCCGCGCTGCTCGACGTGCAAGTGGCGATGCTTGCCAACCAGGCAAGCAACTATCTCGTCGGCGGCAAGACACCCAAACGCATGGGCAACGCGCACACCAATATCGTGCCGTACCAGGTCTTCGCCACGCTCGACGGGCATATCGTGCTGGCGGTCGGCAATGACGGCCAGTTCAAGCGATTCTGTGAACTCGCCGGTCGGCCCGCGGTGGCGCAGGATGCTCGCTATGCAAACAATCCGGCGCGTGTCGGGCGGCGTGCAGAACTGGTGCCGATCATCGCCGGCTGGATGCTCGAACGCAGCACCGCTGCCTGGGTCGCGCTGCTCGAACCCAACGCCGTGCCCTGCGCGCCGATCCTCGAATTGCCGCAGACCTTCACCCACCCGCAGGTCGTCGCGCGCGGCATGCAGTTGCAACGCGGCGGCATGCCGATGGTCGCCGCACCGATGCGCTTTGATGGCCAGCGCGCGGTAGCAAACGCGCCAGCGCCGCGGCTGGACGAGCATGGCGATGCAATCCGGGCGGCGCTGGCGCGTCAGGCGGGATGGCCAGGCGTTTGATCGCCGCGGTAGAGTCTGCGGCTGCACAGGAGCCCAGCGACCATGGATATGAAAACCTCGCCCATTGCGACCTTGAACGACCCCGGCCTGCTGAAGACCGATGCGCTGATCAACGGCGAATGGGTGGCCGGCGCGAGCCGCTTCGATGTCGCCGACCCGGCCACCGGCTTCAAGCTTGCCGATGTCGCCAATCTCGGCGCGGCCGAAGCTGAGGCCGCTGTCGCCGCTGCGCACAGGGCGCTCGCCGGCTGGCGCGGCAAGACCGCCAAAGAGCGCCACGCGATTCTGATGAAGTGGTTTCATCTGCTGCACCAGCATGCCGACGATCTGGCACGCATCATGACCGCCGAACAAGGCAAGCCGCTGGCCGAAGCCAAGGGCGAGGTCGGCTACGGCGCGAGTTTTATCGAGTGGTTTGCCGAAGAGGCCAAGCGCGTCTACGGCGAGACGATCCCGACCACCGACAACAATAAACGGTATCTCGTCATCAAGCAGCCGATCGGCGTCTGCGCCGCGATCACGCCGTGGAATTTTCCGATCGCGATGATCACGCGCAAGGTCGCACCGGCGCTGGCCGCGGGATGCCCGGTGGTCATCAAGCCGGCCGAGCAGACACCGTTGTCGGCGCTGGCCTGCGCCGAACTTGCGCAGCGCGCGGGCATGCCGGCCGGGGTGCTGAACGTGCTCACCGCCGACGCGTCGAACTCGATTGCGATCGGCAAGGTTTTGTGCGCCAGCCCGGTGGTGCAGCACCTGTCGTTCACCGGCAGCACCGAGGTCGGCCGCATCTTGGCCGCGCAATGTGCGCCGACGATCAAAAAGTTGAGCCTGGAGCTCGGTGGCAACGCGCCCTTCATCGTTTTTGACGACGCCGATATCGACAGCGCGGTCGAAGGTGCGATGGTCAGCAAATACCGCAACGCCGGCCAGACCTGCGTCTGCGCGAACCGGCTGTACGTGCAGGAAGCGGTGTACGACAACTTCGTCGCCAAGCTTAGCGCCAGGGCCCAGGGCATCAAGGTCGGCAATGGCTTCGAGGCCGGTGTGCAACAAGGCCCGCTGATCGACGACGCGGCGATAGGCAAGGTCGAAAACCATGTTGCCGACGCGCTGGCCAAGGGCGCGCGGGTGGTGACCGGCGGCACGCGCATCGGCGACCGCTTCTACGCACCCACCGTGCTCGCGGACGTGACTGGCGACATGCTGTGCGCGCGCGAAGAAACGTTTGGGCCGGTGGCGCCGGTCTTCAAATTCAAGACCGAAGCCGAAGTCATCGCGCTGGCCAACAACACCGAATTTGGCTTGGCGAGTTATTTCTACAGTCGTGATATCGGCCGTGTCTTTCGCGTCGGCGAGGCGCTGGAGTACGGCATGGTCGGCATCAACACCGGTCTGATCTCGACCGCCGAGGTGCCCTTCGGCGGTGTCAAGCAGTCGGGCCTCGGCCGCGAAGGTGCACACCAGGGCATGGACGACTACATCGAGATCAAATACCTGTGCCTGGGGGATATTCAGCGCTGAGCCCCCGGCGTTGCCCTCGCTGGCGGACCCGGGCTCGTTGCGGTTGAACGCAAATCCGGGCGCTGGCACGGCTGACGTGCCCCTGATGGCCTGAAGCGGCCTGGAATTCCGGCTCAATTCCGCACTTTTGCTTGCAGGCGGGGCATTTACGCTAACTCCCCGGAGTCGGGCAAATGGTAGTTTTAGAGAGGGTCGATACGCAGGCCCGCGGGGGCGCTGTCATGGTCAAACGATTGCTGGTCATTTTGGCGACCAGTCTGTCCATCGCGAGTCCCGCGACCAGAGCCGCTGCGCTGACCGCCACCGAGTTGACCTGGCTGGAGGCCGCCTATCCGGTGCTGGCCTTTGCCAAGGAAGCCGGGCTGCCGGTGGACATCGTCGTGCAACCGCAGAGCACGCCCGGGCAGACACCGCTGGGCATGGCTTTCATCGACGGCCGGTGCAAGCTGGTGTTGTCGATGCGCGGCAATCCCGATGCACAAGGCACGCTCGACCGAATCCCGCCCGGGTTGATGGGCCCGGTCGTCGAAGCCATCGCGGCACACGAGATGGGCCACTGCTGGCGCCACCTCAAACAAAGCTGGGGCACCCTGCCTTCCGGCCTGAAAGACATCAGCGGGTTCAGCCGGGTGACAGATGAGCAAGCCGACCTGCTCAAGGACATGTGGAGGACGCGACGGGAGGAAGCCTTCGCCGACCTGGTCGGGCTGGCTTGGACTTTGCAGCGCAACCCGGCACGGTACGAGGCGGTCCACGCCTGGATCGTCGGACTGCGGGCTGTGCAAGAGATCCCGACCGGGCCGCATGACACCAGAAAGTGGATCAGGCTGGCGCAGGACAAAACCGCTTTCAAACCCGCGGCGTCGATATTCGAGCAAGTCGAATCCATCTGGGAGGCCGGTCTCCTCGAAGGCTCCTGACGCGCGTCAACGGTCTCACATTTCCAGGCGGCGGGCGGCTACAAGCTGACCCGATTCCCCGATGAACCATTGCAAAAAACTTCTCCGTCGCGCTCGCGCCCAGCCGCGCTCTGCCGTCGCCCTGTTGATGGCGATCCTGCTGCTTCTGGGCCTGGTGGCGCTTTATGGCCAAGCGGCCCAGGAAACAAATGCCCGCAAGAGCCCCGAGGCGCTGCTGTTCGAAAAAACGCCCGCGGATTGGCTCGCCCACGAAAAGAGCGTCTCGCAATTCCGCAAGGCGCTCGATGCCGGCGATGTGGCTGCGGTGGCGCTTGCGAGCGCCCAGCCAGGGCTGGTGCTGTACACGCTGAAAAACGGCGAAAGGGCCAGTTCGACGGTACCCGGCTGCACGGCGCTGGGTTGTGCCGGCACCGTGCTCGACAAATTGGGCGACAAAAGCGCCGAGGCCGGTTTTGCGCTGGTCAGCGTCAACATCGACGCGCGCACGCTGAGCCGGCGCATGTTGGATGTTGCCGATGCCGTCCTGCCGCCGGTGCTGCTGGTCGGGACGATCTTGGTCGCGCTGTTCATGGCCGGCAAGCTGCAAAGCGGTATGGGCGGTGTCGCGTCCAAGCTGTCGCTGCGCCCGGAAACGCAGTTTGCCGATGTCATCGGCAGTGCCGAGGCCAAGGCGGCGCTGAATCGGGTCAAGGCATTCATGCACGACCCCAGCCACTACGCAAAACTGGGTGCGTCCGCACCGCGCGGGGTGCTGCTCGTCGGCCCGCCCGGAACCGGGAAAACCTTGCTGGCCAAGGCGCTGGCCGGGGAGAGCAAGGCCAACTTCATTGCGGTCGATGGCTCCTACTTCACGGCCATGTTCTACGGTGCGGGTGTCAGCAAGGTCAGGGATCTGTTCAAACTCGCGCGCAAGAACGCGCCGTGTGTGTTGTTCATCGACGAGGTGGACGGCATCGGCAAACGCACACAGGGCGGCCAAGGCGGCGGCGCCGAGTCCGAACTCAATCGCATCATCAACCGGGTGCTGGTCGAGATGGACGGCTTCGAGAGCCTGGACAACGTGGTCGTGGTCGGGGCTACGAACCATGAGGACAACGTCGATGAAGCCATGCGCCGACCCGGCCGCTTCGACATGCTGGTTCGCCTGGGGCTGCCAACCCTGCCAGACCGGCAACAACTGTTCGACCTCTACATCGGCAAGGTGGCCCATGACGGCGCAGCGGACACCGCAGCGCTGGCGCGGATGACGGCCGGCATGACACCTGCGGATATCGCGAATACGGTGAACAAGGCCGCGTCTACCGCCGCTGAGGCCGGCGCGCAACAGGTGTCGTCGGATGACTTTCTGCGCGCGATCGAGACCCACCAACTCGGTGGCGAGGTCTCGGCCATCAAGTCTCTACTCAGCGATGAAACCCGGGAACGACTGGCGTACCACGAGGCGGGGCATGCGCTGGTCGGCCACTGGCTTCGGGTCGGGACGGTGGAGCGAGTGACCATCGAACCGCGGGGCAAGGCCCTGGGCGTGACCTACATCAGCCGCGACACCGAGGAGCCGCTGTACCAGCAAGCTGAACTCACCAGTCGCCTGGCGATGATGCTGGGCGGACGGGAGGCCGAGTTGATGGTGCAGGGCAGCGTCTCCAGCGGCGCCTCGGACGACCTGAAGCGAGCCTCTGAACTGGCCATCAACATGGTCGGTTCGCTGGGCTTCTCCAAGACCTTCGGCTTGCTAAGTGTTGCCGGCGTGCCCAAAGAACTGCTCGGCCCCGATATCCAGGCCGCGGTGTTGCAAGAAGCGCGTGCGCTGCTTGAACAGGCGCAGGCCCGATGCCGGCAACTCCTGGCGTCCCGTCGCGAGCAGCTTGAGACCTTGGCGCGCGCGCTGTTGCAGCGCGAGGTGCTCGGCGGTGAAGAGCTCAAGCGCTTGCTCGGCAGCGGCGTGGTGGCGCTGGCGGCCAGCACGGCGGATCTGCGCTGATCGACCGAGACAGGCACAACCTGTTTTGGTCGCGACGCCGCCGGGCGACCGGCGACCGATCAGGTCAC
>JAYUSP010000413.1:0-3799 GCA_043755615.1 Betaproteobacteria bacterium | reverse complement strand
TGGTGGTGCACGCACCCGACGATAGCCAGGCCGATCAGGTGGCCGCACTGGCGCGGGCGATGCAGGCGGTATCGGCGCAACGTTACGGCAGCCTGGCGATCGAAGAGCTGATCGAAGAGACACCTGCCACGTCGAAGAGCGCGGTGGCGCCTGAGCGCGGCCCGGCGGTCGAGGTGGCCGGCGGACTGCCGGGGTGAGCGTGGTGGCGCTGGTGGGCGAGCCCACCGGGCGCGCACACCACGCGCCTACAGGCGCGCCGGATCGGTTTGCGCTGGCCTTCACGCGGCTGCTGCGCTGGTTGGCCGACACCTTCTTTGCGCAACGTTATGGCCACCGCGCGATCGTGCTCGAAACGGTGGCCGCGGTGCCGGGCATGGTCGGCGCGACGCTGACACATTTGCAATGCCTGCGCCGCATGGTCGACGACGAAGGCTGGATCCGCACCCTGCTCGAAGAGGCCGAGAACGAGCGTATGCACCTGATGACCTTCGTCGCCATCGCCAAGCCAACGGCCTTCGAGCGACTGGTGATCCTGTTTGCGCAGTGGCTGTTCTACATCGGCTACTTCGTTCTGTACCTGGTGTCGCGCCGCACCGCGCACCGCGTCGTCGGTTACTTCGAAGAAGAAGCGGTGCTCAGCTACACGCTGTACCTGAACGAGATCGATGCCGGCCGCGCCGATAACGTCGCCGCGCCGGCGATCGCCAGGCATTACTGGCAACTCAAGCCCGAGGCGACGTTGCGCGACGTGGTGCTGGTGGTGCGTGCCGACGAAGCCCACCACCGCGACGTCAACCACGCCCTGGCCAACCAGTTGGCCGGCGAGCCGGCCGACCTGGCGAGCGCCGCGCCCTACCCACTGCACGCCCAGAGTACGCAGCCGCCCGGCGTGTAGCGCGCCGGGCAGCTGCCGGCGCGCGCCGCAGCGCCGGTGGGCCCATGCCGCTCAGATGCCTACCGGCCGCCCCCGCGGCGGCCGTCGTTGCGGTCTTGCCAGTTCAGCACGCCGTTGCCGTCGCGGCCGCTGCGCGGGTGGTCATGGCGGTCATCGCGCTGATCGTGCCGATCGCGCTCGTAGCGTTGATCGTGCTCGTAGCGTTCGTTGTGCCCGTCGCGCTGAAAACGTTCATGCCGCTGCGGCGTACCGTCGCCGCCGTGATCCCAGCGCGCACGGTCATGGCGGTCGTAGCGGTTCGGGATGCCATCACCGTCGCGGTCCCAGTGCGGGTTGTAGACCGGATCGCGGCGGTTCGGCACGCCGTCGCCGTCGCGGTCCCAGCGGGTCGGCTGACGGTATGAGTGATCGTGATAGTGGCGCGGCGGGTAGTGGGGCGTCTGGTACTGGCGCGTCTGGTAAACCGGGGCGGGCTGCGTGTAGCCCGGGTAGGGCTGGCTGTAGACCGGGTAGGGCGCTGAATACAACGGCACGCCAATTGGCACGCCGACCGGCACACCGATCGGCACGCCGATGGTCACTGACCACTGCACCGCGTTGAGGTCTCTTGCCTGCGCAAGCCCGCTGGACAGTGCACCGGCCACCGCTAACGCACCGACGATCAAGTGGGCTCTGCGCATGATTGAACTCCTGGGTTGCTTGCGCTTCGGTGCCGTCAAAGGTGGCGGTGCCGTGCCACCAGAACGACCGGGCCCGGCCGGCCGTTCACGCCGATCGTGTCAAGCGCAGGTAAAGCCGCACCGGCGTCAACCGTTGCGCGCGCCGCGAGCGGGCGCTGTTGGCGGTTGCGCCCCGGGGCCTGACCGGTGGCTGTGTGGGCCGACGTACAGACCGCGGCAGCGCCGGGGCGCACCGTGGCCGACGTTGGCGAGCGTTTGTGCATCTTTGCCCGCAGGTGCCTGTGCAGGTGCTGTGCAGGTGCAGGCCCGCACGATCTCGCCGCTACTCATCGCCATGTCATCCCCATCCTGTCGTCGATCGCGTTGGTGCTGGTTGTCGCCACCCACCTCGGCGCGTGGGTTCGCCGGTGTCCTGTGCCTCCTGCTGCCGCTGGTTTGTGGCTGCACCGTGCTCGCGCAACGCACGCCGCCACACACGTCGCAACCCACGCCGCAACTTACGCCCCAACCCACGCTGGGGCATGAGGTTGCGCTGCGGGCAAGCAGCAGCGCCGCGCCGGTGTCGGCCTTGACCGGCGCAGGCACGGCCCTGCGCGACGACGTGGTGTCGCCTTCCCATGGGCTTTCACAGGGGCCGTCACATTCACCTGCCCCAGCATTTGCGCGGTCGATGGCGCTGCTGCAGATGAACGCGCGCCGGTCGAGCAGCCCGACGCTGGCCAACGCGCGCGACGGGCGTGCACCCGGCCACGCCGAGGCGGATTTGGGTGTGCGCGTGTCGGCCGGCCGATCGTCGGCAACCGATCGACGCGCCGGGGCGGCAACCAGTGTTGCGCAAGCCGGTGTCGGTTTTGCGCCAGCGTTATCGCTTGCCAGACGCGTTCGTGTCACCGATGAGCGAGCGCTGTTTGCCGACGCCTACCGCGCGCGTGGCGAGCGCGATGGCGGGGGCCCGGCCGGGCCGGGCAGGGCTTCGAAGCTGGGTGTCGAATGGAGCCCGGCCAAAGCCACGTTCGGGCTCGAGCATGGGGCGGTCGGCATGCAGCTGGAGTCGGGCTACCGGTTGTCGGTCAAAGTGCGCCATGGTCGGCCGAGCCTGTATTTGCGCGGCCGGTTTTGATCGTCGCGCAACCTTGCCACGCGATCGATTCGAAGGATGAGAGCGCAGGTGCCAGCGAAGTTTCCAGCGAAGTTGTCAGCGAAGTCATCAGGGCAGTCGCTAGCGAACTGACCTGTTGTGTTCGCCATCGCACTGAACCCGGCGCGACATGCGCCTACCCTGAAACGGTGCCATGGCCGTTGCCAACGCGCCGGCCCTGACTTTTCACCCACAAAGGATTTGCCATGAACCATTCGATCACCACGCTCGCCCTGCTGGCCGCCTTCGGCCTCGCGGCTTGCGACCGGCCCACCGTCGTCAACGTGCCGACCCCGGTGGCGGTGCCCGGGCCGGCTGGCACGCCGGGTGCCACTGGCGCGACCGGCACTACCGGCACTACCGGGGCGACAGGTGGCACGGGCAGTACCGGCAGCACGGGTGACGCCGGCGCGACCGGCAGCACCGGCGCCACCGGCAAGGCCGGTGACGGCACGACGGTGATCGTCGTCACGCCGCCGGCATCGGCACCGACCAAGTGAACCCTGTCCCATCCACCTACTAGGAGCACACCATGAGCTTGGGCACCATCCTGTTGATCGTCCTGGTCCTGATGTTGATCGGCGTCTTTCCGTCCTGGGGTCACAGCAAGAGCTGGGGTTATGCACCGACCGGCGGCATCGGCCTCGTGCTGGTCATCGTCGTCGTGTTGTTGCTGATGGGAAAAATTTGACACGCAGCGCTGCCGCGCCGATCGCGCCGATCGCGCCGATGGCGCTGGCAGCGCTGGCAGCGGCCTTGCTCGCGCTGCTCACCGCCTGCGGTGACACTGCCTTGCTGCCGGTGACGGCAGGAACCGGGTCGCAGCCGGTATTGCCGCCGCCGCGCGCGACGTTGATCCCCACCGTCAACATCGCGCCTGCGCAAGGTTGGGCCAGCGGCAGCACGCCACAAGCGGCGCCGGGCCTGCGAGCCGCGGCCTTTGCCGCCGGCCTGGACCACCCACGCTGGTTGTTCGTGCTGCCCAACGGCGATGTGCTGGTGGCCGAAACCAATGCGCCGCCGAAACCCGAAGACGCCAAGGGGCTCAAGGGCTGGGTGATGGGCCTGATGATGCGGCGCGCCGGC
>JAYUSP010000412.1:0-3806 GCA_043755615.1 Betaproteobacteria bacterium | reverse complement strand
CAGGCCTGTGGGCAACACAACCCCACAGACCGCGCCGTGGTCTTGGTATTCCTTCCAGCCCGAGCCGGCGAGATAACCCCGTACCACGGCTTCGATCGGCAACGGCCGCAGACGCTTGACGAGCATCGAGCGGCCGCGCACCTGCGCCACTTCGTCGGCAGCGACCACCGATTCGGGCGCATCGCCGCTCAGGTGGTTGGGCACGATGTGCCGGAGCTTGTCAAACCAGAACAGCGCGGTGCGCGTGAGCAGCGCGCCCTTGCCGGGGATCGGCTCGCCCATGATCACGTCGAAGGCCGAGATGCGGTCGCTGGCGACCATCAACAGCCGCTCTGTGCCGACGGCGTAGTTTTCGCGCACCTTGCCGCGTGCCACGAGCGGCAGCGAATGCAGGGTGGACTGGTACAGGGCAGGCTCGGTCATCGGCGGGGTGTTGCTGCGGCGCGCAGGTTCAAGGTCGGTGAAGGGTCGGAGAAGGGTCGGGACAGGATCGGATTGTGCCGCCCCGAGGCTCGGCACATCGACCATACCGGCCGCACGGCCGCACCAACAATGCCGGCCACGCCGAGCGCTACGACCCGTCAGCGCCCGAGCAACACCGTGCCGTACAGCGCTGGCACGGTGATCGTCACGCTGCCGTCGGTGATACGCAGCACCGCACCACTGAAGGCATCCTTCAGCGACGCCGCGTTCATGCCTTCGGGCAACATCACGGTCACGGTTTTTGGTGTCGCGGCGTTGTTCATCGCGACCACAGCAGAGCCGGCCCCCAGCCGACGCACGAGCACGATGACCTGGTCGTCGATATACGCCGGCGCGTCGATGCTGCCGCGGCGCAGCACGGCATGGTCGCGGCGCAGCTGGGTGAGTTTCTTGAACTCGCGCAACAGGTTGTTGTCGGGCTTACCGCCGAGGTCGGCCCAAGGGTAGGGCGCACGGTTGTACGGGTCTTCGCCGCCGCTCACACCAACTTCGTCGCCGTAATAGATCGTCGGCGCGCCGGGGAAGGTCATCTGAAAAAAGACCGCCAGCCTCAAGCGCTGCTTTGCCAGTGCGATCACGGCAGGGTCGCGCGTATCGTCCAGCCAGCCCAGGTGGTGCAGTGCACGCGCCTGGTCGTGTGACGAGATCAGGTTCATCAGCGCGTAAAAGGCCTGCGGCGGATAGGCCTCGCGCATGAGCTCGATATTGCGGTAGAGCGCATTGGCTTTGCCGCCCGCGGCGTACTCGAGCACGGTGTTGCGCAGGATGTAGTTCATCGTCGAGTCGAACATGTCACCAAGGAAATACTTCGACGCGTCGAACCAGGTTTCGGCGACCGTCAGCGCATCGGGCTTGTGCGCCTTGACGGCCGCGCGCCACTCGCGCCAGAAGTCGTCCGCCACCCAGGGCGCGACATCCATGCGCCAGCCGGCCGCGCCGCGGTCGAGCCAGACTTGAGTCACCGCATTGCGCTCGCCGTAGGCAAATTTGCGCCAGGCCGGCGAGGCCTTGTCGAGCTCGGGCAGGTCGGGCCCGCCCCAGCCTTTGTATTGCTTGTCGGGGTCGGTCTGGCTGGTGTCAAAGCGGTACCAACTCGCGTAGGGCGAATTCGGCCGGACGCGCCCGCCTTCGAATGCGCCTTGGTCTGCCCCCTTGCTGCCGCTGGCGCGCGCGTGGTTGCCATAACGGTCGAAATAAACGGAATCGGCGCCGGTGTGGTTCAGGCTCGTATCGGGGATCACGCGCATGCCGCGTCGGGCAGCCTCCTTGGTCAGGCGCTGGAAGTCGGCGTTGCTGCCAAAGGCCGGGTCGACGCGTCGGTAGTCTGCGGTGTCGTACTTGTGATTGCTCGGCGCCTTGAAGATCGGCGTCAGGTACAGGGTGTTGGCGCCGAGTTCCTTGATGTAGTCGAGCTTGTTGATGATGCCGGCCAGGTCACCACCGAAGAAGTCGTTGTTGTAGACCGCGTCCGAGCCGTCACCGCTGCCGGGTTTAAAGGGCCGTTCCAGCCACTGGCTGTGCATCTCGATGCCATATTTCTGGTAGCGGTCGACGCCCGGCTTGGGGTCGTTGGTCTTGTCGCCGTTGCGAAAGCGATCCGGAAAAATCTGGTAGTAAACGATGTCGGGCGCCCAGTCGGGCACCTTGAAATCGGCCGCAAAGACGGTCTGCCGAAAACGCCGGATCAGCTTCAACGAGGCCGGCAGATCGGCCACCTGACCGAGGCCGCCCGAGCCCTTTTCCCGGGTCCAGAAAACCGGGTCGTTGTTGTTCTGGTAAACGAAGCTGCGGTCGCCAATGCGCGCTTCGAACCAGTAGCCGTAGACGCTGATGTCGCTGAAGCGATGGCTGGT
Source organism: Betaproteobacteria bacterium (assembly GCA_043755615.1). Taxonomy (GTDB): domain Bacteria; phylum Pseudomonadota; class Gammaproteobacteria; order Burkholderiales; family Burkholderiaceae_C; genus Rubrivivax. The sequence goes on along the minus strand of JAYUSP010000412.1, from coordinate 1,470 downwards.
GCTCCAGCGCTCGTGGCCGTCGGCGCCGGCGGCCTTTTGCATCGGCAAGCGCGCGACCTCGGTGTACTCGAGGACTTCCTGGTTGCCCTCGAATCGACGCCGCTCGACCACCAGCGTGAGCTGCTCGACACCGGGCATCGCGCCGAGATGGAAATCGATCACGCGGCCCGGCGTGATCGCACCAAAGACGGTTTTGTGGGCCAGCGCGCGCGAATCAAAGACCAGGCTCAACGCGACCGGGTCGGTGACCGATCTGGCGTTCGGGTCGGCAAAGGTTTTGGGCCCGATCGTCAATGCAGCGCGGCCATCCACGAAGCTTAAGCGCGCGGTGTGCTCGCCAGTGAAGTGGTGCGCGAAGTTGCCGCCGACGGCCACGGCAGCGCTGCCTTCACCACGACCCAAAGTGGTCTCGGCGCGCCAGCCGGCGTCGGCAATTTTGAACTCTTGCCGGCCGCTGGCCTTGAGGTTGAGGTTGAGGTTGAGATAGTACGCATCGCAGCGGTACTGGAAAGCAAAGTCGTCGAGCGCGGCCCAGTTGTTCACGGCGCCGCGCAGGTAGAGCACGGTGTCGCCAAAGGGCGCGCCGGCAGCGCAGGCGTCGACCTTCAACAGCGGGCCGGAGCTTGCACCCGCCTCGCCTGATGGCGTCGGCGGCGTCAGGGTGAAGCGATAAACGCCAGGCTCGAAGCGGCGCGTGAATTCAGCGCCTCGGGCAACCAGCGGGCCAAAGTCGTCGGCGCCGCGGCCGAAGTCGGCGTCGGCACTCCAGGCTTCGTCGCCAACCTTGAATTTGTGCTCGCCGCTGATGCGCGTGACGGCCTCGAAGCGGGTGCAGGCCCAGGTAAATTTTTGCGCATCGGCGGCGGCCCAGGTATTGAAGGTGCCGCGCAGGTAGAGGGTGCGCCCGCTCAAGGGGTCGGCGCGGCAGGCAGCCTGTTCCTCAGCGGCGAGCAGCGGGCCAGACGCCGCGGCCAGCAGCAACGCAATGCCGACCGCCTGCGAGGCTGTGATCACTGCACCCGCTTGTAGTTGCTGTAGCCGCCCGGCGGCTGGGTGTCGGGTTTGACGACCAGCGCAGACTTCGCTGGCAGCGACACTTCAAGCAGCGATGCCCACATCTGCAAGGGCTCGTGCTGGCCGAGCAGGTCGAACATGCGTGTCGAGTCCATCAGCTTGGAGTTGGCGACCATCACGGTTTCGGTGATTTCCGACTCGCCGGGGTTGACGAAGACCAGCACCGTGTCGGCAGCGTGGTCGGTGTAGCGCTCAAAGGCGAGCAGCTTTTGCGCCGAGATCGGGCGGAAGTTGCCGACCCGCAGCGCGCGCTGCTGACGACGCAGGGTGATGAGCTGCCGGGTCCAGGCCAGCGCGGCGTTGCTGTCGCTGACCAGATCCCAGCGCATCGGCGCGCGCATCTCGGGGTCGTCACCGCCGGGCATGTCGAGCTCACTGCCGTAGTACAGATTGGGC
>JAYUSP010000411.1:0-3812 GCA_043755615.1 Betaproteobacteria bacterium | reverse complement strand
ATGTCAGTTATGCCGAGCCTGGCAGCGGCGCCGATGTCGGGCGCAACGGCACCGCGGTACTGCGTGCCGTGTTGAGCGCCGACCACAGCGCGTTGACCGATGTGCAGGTCCTCTTTCGGCAGAGCCCCAAGGTCAACAGCGCAGCGCATTTTGGCGGCCGCATCGTCGTCGCACCGGGTGGCGTGCTGCTCATCACGCTGGGTGAGCGCTACAGCGAAAGTGCGCGCGCGCAGGACCTCGATGCCGGCCATGGCAAGGTGATGCGCATCCTGACCGACGGCACGCTGCCAGCCGGCAACCCCTTTGCCAGCACCGCCGGCGCGCAGGCGGCGATCTACTCTTACGGCCACCGCAACCCGCAGGGCGCGACGCTGCACCCGACGACGGGCGAGCTGTGGCTGGTCGAGCATGGCCCGCAGGGCGGCGACGAAGTCAACCGCATCCGCGCCGGCCTGAACTACGGCTGGCCGCGGGTGAGCTTCGGCTGCGACTACGGCAGCCCGATCGGCAACTGCACGCCGGTCGGTGGCGCGTCCAGCGGCGCCGGTTTCGAGCCGCCGGTGAGCTACTGGGTGCCAACCTCGATCGCGCCCAGTGGGCTGGCCTTTTATACCGGCGACCGTTTCCCCGAATGGCGGGGCAACCTGTTTCTCGGCGCGCTCGCCGGCCAGGCGCTGTGGCGGCTGACGCTGAACGGCAACGAAGTCGTGGCGCGCGAGGCGCTGTTTGCGTCGCTCGGCGAACGCATCCGCGATGTGCGCCAGGGCCCCGACGGCTGGCTCTACCTGCTCACCGACAGCAGCGCCGGGCGCATCCTGCGCATCCAGCGCTGACGGGCGCCAAGCGCGGCCAGGCCAAGCAGCCACAGCCACGCCAACGCCGGCTCAGGCACCACCTGCACGACCTTGCCGTTGACATAATCGACGAGGAACAGCTCGCCGCCGGCGCCGCTGCCAAACGACGCGATGCGGCTCAAGGCGCCGGCCTGGCCAGCGTCGAGCAGGGCCGTCAAATCGGTCGCGTCGGCGATCGACGCCGGCACCGCATGGGCCGGTGCCGACCATATGCGGCCGCTGATGAAGTCGGCAAAAACCAGTTGCCCGTCGAGGCCCGAGGGGCCACCACGAACCACCGGCCCGCCGATGATGGCGCCACCCCAACTGCGGTCGTAGTCGAAGACCGGTTCGACGAGCCCGGCCACCGGCGGGTCAGCGATGCCGGGGGTGGCGATCGTGCCTTCGCGCAGCCGCCAGCCGAAGTTCTGCCCGCCGCTGCTGCTGCCGGCGATGAAGTTCATTTCTTCGCGCGACCGCTCGCCGACATCGGCAAGCCAGAGGTCGCCGGTCAGCGCATCAAAACCACCGCGCCACGGGTTGCGCAGGCCGAGCGCAAAAATTTCGCCACGCGCCCCCGCGACACCGGCAAAGGGGTTGCTCGCCGGCACCGCGTAGTTGCGCTGCGCATCGGCCGGGAAGTCGTCGCCATTGATATCCACCCGCAGCAGCTTGCCGAGCAGCGTATTGCGCAGCTGTGCATTGCCGCTGGTCTGGCCGTCGCCGCTGGCAATGAACAGGTGGTCGCTGTCGCCGGGCTTGAAGCCGATCCAGCCGCCCTTGTGATACGACGCGCCGCTGAACTGCGCGATGCGCAGCACCTCGACCCGGCTCGCCGCGTCGGCCAGCGACGGGTTGCTCGCGCTGGTGCGGTAGCTCGCAATCACCGTGTCCCTGGAGACGGCGTCGGTGTAGTCGACAAAAAACCGCCGGTGGCCGGGTGACGCCGGGTCGGCATAACCGGGGTCGAAAGCCAGCCCGAGCAGGCCGCGCTCACCTTCGGTGTCGACCGCGAGCGACAAGAAGGTGCTTGTGATGCCCCCCTGCACGACCTTGATCATGCCGCCTTTTTCGCCAATGAAGATTCGCCCGTCGGCTAACGGTGCGGTGGCCAGCAGCGGCGCGTTCAAGCCCGCAGCGACGAGCCGGGTATCGATGCCGGCGCGCGCATCAGCGCTGAGCCCCAAGCCGATCAACGCTGCCGCCGCTGCGGCCACCCCACGAAGCTGAAACATGAGCATCTCCCCGACACGGACTGTGAGTGACTACAACAATAGACCCTCGGACGGGACATTGCCAGGGTGGGTTGGCGGCTTCGTTTTCGGCTTGGTTGCCGGCTTCTTTGACAGCCACGCGGGTGCTTGCGTCGGGGTCAGCTTCGCCAACCGAAGGATCGACGAACCCGTGGTCCGCGCAGGGTGGGTGCCGAGAGACGAAGCGGAAGGCGCCTTAGCAGTGGTAGAACACCAGTCATGCCCTACCGCACCCGCACTCTCATCTGCTCCCGCACCCGTACCCGCACCCTCTTCAGCATCGCTTCGGTGTTGACTGCGTTGACCGCGTTGACCTCGTTGGGCGCGCCGACATCGGCGCACGCTGCCGAGCCGCGCGCCGTGACCGTGGTGCGTGGCCTCGTCAGCCCATGGGCGCTGGCGTTTTTGCCCGATGGCCGGATGCTCGTCACCGAGCGGCCAGGGCGGCTGCGCATCGTGACCACCGACGGCAAGCTGAGTGAACCGGTGCCTGGCCTGCCCGCGGTGGTGGCGACGGGGCAATGTGGGTTGCTGGACGTCGCCGTCGATCCAAAATTTGCGGACAACCAACGTGTTTACTGGTCTTTCGCCGAACCCGCAGAAGGCGGCGCCGCTGGCAACGGCACCGCAGTCGCCCGCGGCCGGCTCGACGATAAAAACCGGCTCGTTGATGTGCAGGTGATCTTTCGCCAGGCGCCCAAGGTGTCGAGTTCGCTGCATTGCGGTTCGCGCATCGTGATCCATCGCGACGGCCGCCTGCTGGTCGGCCTGGGCGACCGCTTTTCGCGCAAGGACGATGCGCAGACGCTGGACAACCACCTCGGCAAGATCGTGCGCATCGACGCCGACGGCCGTGCGCCGGCGGACAATCCTTTTGCGGCCACGGCCGGCGCGTTGCCCGAGGTCTACAGCCGCGGCCACCGCAATATCCAGGGCCTGGCGCTGCATCCACAAAGCGGCGAACTCTGGGCCAGCGAACATGGCCCGCAGGGTGGTGACGAGATCAATGTGGTCGATGCCGGCCGCAACTATGGCTGGCCGCTGCTGACCTACGGCCGCAATTACGGCAGCGGCACGCGCATCGGCGACGAAGGCCCGAAGCCCGGCTTCGAGCAGCCGCTCAAATGGTGGCTGCCGACCTCGATCGCGCCCAGCGGCCTGGCCTTTGTCACGAGTGACCGCTACCCGGGCTGGAAGGGCAGCCTGCTGGTCGGCGCGCTGCGCGGCCAGTCGCTCGTGCGGCTGACGATCGATGGCCGCAAGGTCGTCGGCGAAGAGCGGCTGCTGTCGTCTCTGAACGTGCGCATCCGGGATGTGCGGCAGGGCCCGGACGGGTTTGTCTACATCGTCACCGAGGGTGCAGATGGGCAGGTGATGCGGCTGGAGCCGTAGGCGCCTGGGTCAGCGCTCAGGTCAGGAGTTGTGCCAGCCAATTGTCCAGGCTCATGATCCGACCGTTGTCTACGAACTGAAGGACGCGATGCATTGTTGGCTCGGATTGCTCGCCGTAGGCCGCCCGAAGCGCATTCGGGTTGATATGGACAACGGTACTGAACATCGCCGAGTTTCCAGCCGAAAACTCGCAGGCCCGAACCAGTCGGGCAGGGTCGAATTCATTCGTGAGCAATACGTAGTCGAACGGTCGGATATCCGACTTCGCCGTCACGTAGCTGCCGAACTCAGCAGGAAACTGCTTTTCGCGATCCGCCCGAATGCTCCACTTCGC
>JAYUSP010000410.1:0-3814 GCA_043755615.1 Betaproteobacteria bacterium | reverse complement strand
GATTTATTCTCGCTGCCGCCGCCTTTGGCCGCCACGCCGATATCGAGCTTGTCGCCCGGAACCAGCTCGACGTTGATGACGGCAGGGGTGTTGTCCTTGGTGTTCTTGCGGTCGAACTGCGGGTCGGCCACCACGCTGGCGCGCAGCGTGTTGTCGGGGTGGTTGTAGCCTTGCCGCACGCCTTCGTTGATGGCGTCGTCAATGCTGCCGGTAAAGCCGTCCCAGCGAACGTCCATGCCGACTTTCAAAAACACGTTGACGATGCCGGTGTCCTGGCAGATCGGCCGATGCCCTTCGGCGCACATGCGTGAGTTGGTCAGGATCTGCGCGATCGCGTCCTTGGCCGCCGGTGCGGCCTCGCGCTCGTAAGCCCGCGCGAGGTGGGCGATATAGTCTTCAGGGTGGTAGTAGCTGATGTACTGCAAGGCCGCGGCGACGGTTTCCACGAGGTCGGCATAACGGAGTGTGGTGGTCATGAGGTGTCTGCCCGCAGGGTTGGCTGAGTCGATCGAGTTCGCTGTCGAACTCGCTGTCGACTTCGGTGTCGACTTCGGTGTCGACTTCGGTGTCGAGTTCGGTGTCGAGTTTACTGAAGCTCAAGGCCGGCCGTGCTGACCGGAATCCGCCGCTTCATCCAGTCTGAATCGATCGGCGGCATCGTGCTGGCGCTGGCAGCGCTGGTGGCGCTGGTGGTGAGCAATTCGCCGCTGGCCGAGGCCTACCACCGCTTTGTGCACTGGCCGGGTGAGTTGCGCATCGGCGGTGATGCGCTGGTGCTGGTCAAGCCACTCGGCGTGTGGGTCAACGATCTCTGGATGGCGGTGTTCTTTTTCCTCGTCGGCCTGGAGATCAAACGCGAAGCGCTCGAAGGCGAACTGGCCACGCCCCGGCAGGCGCTGCTGCCGGCAGTGGCCGCGCTGGGCGGCATGGTCGTGCCGGCGCTGATCTACAGCGCCATCAACTGGGGCGATGCAGCGGCGATGCGCGGCTGGGCGATCCCGACCGCCACCGATATCGCCTTTGCACTCGGCATCCTGATGCTGCTCGGCTCGCGCGTGCCGGCCTCGCTGAAGGTCTTTCTGACCGCGGTGGCAATCATCGACGACCTCGGCGCGATCGTGATCATTGCGCTGTTCTACACCGAGCAGCTCTCCGGCCCGATGTTGCTCGCCGCGGGCGGCGGCATCGTGGTGCTCACCGCGCTGAACCGGGCCCGGGTGATGTCGATCGGACCTTATGTCGTGGTCGGCCTGATCGTCTGGCTCTGCGTGCTCAAGTCGGGTGTGCACGCCACCCTGGCTGGCGTGATCACCGCGCTGGCGATTCCGATGCGGCGCGCCGACGGCGGCTCACCGCTGCTCGCTGCCGAACATGCGCTGCAGCCCTGGGTTGCGTTTGCCGTGCTGCCGATGTTTGCATTTGTCAACGCCGGCGTGTCGCTGCAAGGCGTGACGCTGGCGTCGATGGCCGCACCGGTGCCGATGGGCATCGCGCTCGGGCTGGTGCTGGGCAAGGTGGTCGGGGTATCGCTGGCCAGCTTGGCTGTCATCAGGTTGACCGGCGGCGGCTTGCCTACCGGCGCCAGCCTGCGCCAGTTCATCGCCGTGTGTGTGCTCTGCGGCATCGGCTTCACGATGAGCCTGTTCATCGGCTCGCTGGCCTTTGACGGGCAGCCGCCCGAGCGCGAGATCCAGCTCAAGATCGGTGTCCTCGGCGGTTCGCTGGTATCGGCGGTGATTGGCGCGGCGCTGTTTTTGCTACCCGGCCGGGCGGCCCCATTCTTGATCAACAAGACGACCTGATCGAACACTGGGGCTGGCGGCGCGAGTCGCACGCGAGCTGTTCAAGGCCCGCATGAACCCGTCGTTGCATTGCGCCGCCGATGCTGACCATCGCAGTAAAATCAATCAACGTTGCGGAGAACGCCATGTCAGATACCGTCGCTGAACTCGCTCAACGCGGTCGCGCCTTGCATCCCAAGGATCGGGAACGGCTCGTTGACCTGCTCCTGGGCTCCTTCGATGAGTCTCCTGATCTTGTGGTTGAAGAGGCCTGGCGCCTGGAGATCAAACGTCGGGTGTCCGCCTACGAACGCGGTGAGGCCGTGCTCTACGATGCCGACGCGGTGATGGCCGAAGCCAAGCGCCTTGCGCCGTGAAACGGCTGCGGCTCGACGCTGCCGCGAGAGCCGAACTGCTGCACGAGGTGGCCTATTACGAGGCGACGCGGCCGGGAACGGGCCGTCGGTTTCGAGAGGCCGTTGTCCTGGCCTTTGACCGCGTCCGACGTACGCCCAGACGCCAAGGAACCGGGCTACGGGCAAGCGCGAACAAAGTGACGCCGAGCCCTCGGGTTGTGGCATCGAATGTTCGGATGCCCGATCCACAGCGCGCTTCAAGCGACCTCAGCCGCCCGACTTGTGGGTCGCCAACCGTGCAAGACCGAGGCCGCGCCTCTTGGCGTTGCCGAGCACAGCGCATAGAGCCGCAAGTCCAAGCAACTGCAGCGTGGACGGCTCCGGTACTCAACGCCCTCGGCGTTGAGCGGTTGCGCAAACTTTTTGAAGTCGCGGTTCAGCAGCATCGGCGCCGCCGTCCTTCAAGTGCAGATCGCGGCGTAAGGTCTCGACGGCGCCGATGCGCTCGGCCATCGGCCGCCCGAGCCAATAGGCCAGATCGGCCGCCGGCTGGCGGGCCTGCGCAATGCGTGTGAAAACCTTGTCCACGACCCTATTGTTACGCCGATCAATGCGCTTTGGGCGGCGGCGTCATCAGCTTGTCGGTATAGGCAATCGCCAGCGCCGACAGCAAGAAGGCGACGTGGATGATGGTCTGCCACATCAGCACCTTCTCGGTGTAGTTCTCGGCGTTGATGAAGGTCTTGAGCAGGTGGATCGAGCTGATGCCGATGATCGCGGTGGCGAGCTTGACCTTGAGCACCGAGGCGTTGACATGGCTCAGCCATTCGGGCTGGTCGGGGTGGTCCTGCAGGTTCATGCGCGAGACGAAAGTTTCGTAGCCACCGACGATGACCATGATCAGCAGGTTGCTGATCATCACGACGTCGATCAGCGCCAGCACCACCAGCATGATGATGGTTTCGTTGAGTGCCTTGATCGGCTCGTAGCCGGTGACCTCGCCGGCAATATCCTTGATTGCGACGGCCTTGTAACCGATGCTCTGCACCAGCTTGACCAGCGCATCCTGGCTGCCGAATGCGGCCTCGATCAAGTGCACCAGCTCGACCCAGAAGTGGAAGACGTAAACCGCTTGCGCCAGGATCAGCCCCAGGTAGAGCGGCAGTTGCAGCCAGCGGCTGGCAAAGATGAAATTTGGCAGCGCACGCATGCGCGACGACTCGATTGGCGGGGGTTTGCTCATGGCGGCGGCTTGGGGGCTCTCTGGCGGATTCGGCGGGCAGCGGGATGTGGACTTGGGGTCAGCCCGCTTGCACGAAATTGTAGGCGCGCAACGATGACAGGCCCGTGCGGCCACGTTCTGCCCGGCCAGTCAGGGCACAGTCAGAGCGCATGCTTAGGGTAGCGGGCTGCGCCAGACCCCACACCAACGCCTTTAGAGTCTTCAGGAGACGAGCATGTCGAGCGACCAACCCACCGCGCTGATCACCCACCTGCCCCCTGCGAGCCTGGTGCAGGCCGCGGCGGTATCGGGCATGGCCGCGTACGACGCGCTGTGCGCCGAAGCCGACGCCGATTACGAAGCCTACTGGGCCCGGCTGGCGCGCGAGACTTTAAGCTGGAAAACGCCGTTCACCAAAACCCTGGACAGCAGCAACGCGCCATTTTTCAAGTGGT
>JAYUSP010000409.1:0-12031 GCA_043755615.1 Betaproteobacteria bacterium | reverse complement strand
CAGAGCGCCTTCGTCGGTGTCCAGCCGCAGCGTGCGCAAGCCGGGTGTGTCGATGATGCAGGCGCCCGCTGCGGTGCGGTGCAAGGAGCGTGCAGTGGTCGTGTGGCGGCCGCGGCCGTCACCCTTGCGCGTGCCGCCGGTGGCCTGCACATCGCTGCCGATGAGGGTGTTGGTCAGCGTGCTCTTGCCGGTGCCGCTGGAGCCGAGCAGCACCAGCGTCTGGCCGGCCTTGAGCCAGGGCGCCAGCGCCACTGCGGCGCCTTCGTCGAGGGCATTCACCGCGACCAGGCCGACATCCGCCGGCAGCACCGCGCGCGCTTCGGCGACCCTTGATTGCGGCTCGGCGCAGAGATCGGCCTTGGTCAGCACCACCACCGCGGCCACCTGCGCCAGCCGCACCAGCGCCAGATAGCGCTCCAGCCGGCGCAGGCTGAAGTCCATGTCCAGCCCGATCACGAGCAGGGCGGTGTCGACATTGCTCACGATCACGACCCGGGCCACCTTGTCGCGCCCGTCGTGCAGCCGGCGCGCGATCTGTGTGGCCGGCGGCAGGCGCTGGTGCACCCACCATTGGCCCCATTCGTTCGGTTCAGCCAGCACCCAGTCGCCCACCGCAATCGCGTCGGACTGGTCTTGCAAGGCGTGCAGCAGGGCCGGCATCAGGCGTGCCGGGGTTTCATCTTCGCCGTCGTGCAGCACGACATGTTCGCGCTGCACTTCGACAACACGCCGCAGCGATTGGGAGGGTGGCGCTGCGGGTAGGGCCCGCAACACTGCTGCGGTCAGCCCGACGTTTTGCAATCGGGCCAGGGAGATCGAATCGATCATTGAAATTCCACTTGGTCTCGGCCGCCGACGCGACTCGGGCTCAGCCCCGGCGCAACACACGCAGGTGCCGGCAAAAGCACGCGATCACACGGCCCGGGTGCCTTGGCGGCACGGGTCAGGCGCAGATGTGAACGAGGGGCGCGCGCACGATGTCTGGCGACACCGCGGACGACGGATCAATGAGCGGCGGCCGCGGCGTGAAGACCGCAGCGCTGGTCAACGCCGGTCAAGGCCCCTACGCGCAGCCTAGAGGGCGCGCACCCGAATCCACAGGGGGGCAAGGGCTTGAAGATTTTTTTCCATGGCAGCCTCCGTCGATGTGGGTTGGGCGAGGGCGTGACTGTCCATGTTCGTCGCACGCACGTCAAGCCGCGTCTTGTGGGGGTGTTGCTAGCGCGTTGCGGGGCCTGTTGTGGGCGTGTTGTGGGGCCTGTTGTGGTCGCGCCGAACTCGTGTCGCCCGCAGGCTGGCTATCCTGCGCCATGGACCTGACCTGCGTGCACCACGACAGCCAACTGATCGTCGTCGACAAACCCGCCGGCCTGCCGGCGGTGCCGGGGCGCAGCGCCGACTTGCAGGACTGCGCGGCATCGCGGGTGCAGCGCGACTGGCCCGATGCGCTGGTGGTGCACCGGCTCGACATGCCCACGTCGGGCTTGCTGCTGTTTGCGCGTGGCGTCGACATGCAGCGCCGGTTGAGCCGCGCTTTTGCCGAGCGCGCGGTGCACAAAAAGTATGTCGCCGTGGTCAGCGGCTTACTGCCCGAAATCAGCGGCCTGATCGACCTGCCGATAGCCGCCGACTGGCCGAACCGGCCGCGCCAGCAGGTCGATCGGGTCAAGGGCAAGCCATCGATCACACGTTGGCGAGTGATCGCGTGGGATGCCACATCGACCCGCGTCGAGCTCGAGCCGCTCACCGGCCGCACGCACCAGCTGCGTGTGCACTTGGCAGCGATCGGGCACCCGATCATCGGCGACCGGCTCTACGCGCCGGAGGCGGTGCAGACAATGGCGCCGCGGCTGATGTTGCACGCCAGCGAACTCAACTTCGCGCACCCCGGAACCGGCGTGCCGGTGCAGCTGAAAAGCGCGCCGCCGTTCTGACATCGATCGGCCCGCCGCAGCGCGTCGCCGCGCCTCGCGTATCCTGCCGGCCGATGGAACCCAAGCCCGACCCGACCCCCATCACGATCATCACCGGCGCCTCGCGTGGGCTTGGGCTGGCGATCGCACAAGCGCTGCTGGCGCGCGGCCACCGGCTGTTGACCTTGCAACGCCGACCGAATGCCGCGCTGGCCGCGGACGCTGCCGCGCCCGAACAGCGCGTCGAACAATGGGCGCTCGACCTCGCCGAGCCTGGCGCGGCGGCGGCGCGCCTGCAGGCCTGGGTTGGCGCGCTGCCACGCGCGCAGATCGAGTCGATCACGCTGATCAACAACGCCGCGGCCCTGACGGCGCTGGCGCCGCTGGCGGATATCGAGGCCGCCGAGCTCGCGATGGCGATGCGTGTCGGGCTCGAAGCGCCGCTGCTGCTGACCGCGGCCTTCCTGCGCGCCAGCGCGGACATCGACGTGCCACGCAAGGTGCTCAATATCTCATCGGGCCTGGGCCGTTTTGCGATGGCCGGCAGCGCGCAGTACTGCGCCGCCAAAGCCGGCATGGACCATTTCAGCCGCGCGGTCGCACTCGAAGAAGCGGCGCGGCCCAACGGCGCAAAAATAGTCTCGCTGGCACCGGGCGTGATCGATACCGACATGCAAGTGCAATTGCGAAGCGCCGATGCCGCCGCCTTCCCCGACCGCGCGCGTTTTGTCAGCCTGCAGGCCGAAGGCAAGCTCGACAGCCCCGCGGCGGCCGCCGCCAAGATCGTGGCCTACCTCGACCGGCGCGACTTTGGCAGCAACCCGATCTGCGACGTGCGCGATCCGGCGTGATGTTCATGCCCGGCCAGCACTTGCACGCGCCGATGCCGCTGCCGCTGCCGCTGCCGCTGCCGCTGCCGTTGCCGTTGCCGTTGCCGACACCGCTGCCGACACCGCTGCCGCTGCCTCCTCGTGCCGCCGAACTGGTGCAACAACTTGGCCTTGTGCCACACCCCGAGGGCGGTTTTTATCGCGAGTTTTTCCGCTCGACGGGTCAGGTGCAAGCCGATGGCCAACGCCCCCAACGAGCGGCCATGACGAGCATCGATTTCCTGCTCGGCCCGGGCCAGTTTTCAGCCTGGCACCGGGTGCGCAGCGACGAGGTCTGGCATCTGCTCGAAGGCCCGGGCCTGCGTCTGTGGCTGATGCCTCCGACGCTCGGCGCCGTGCAGGAGGTGCTGGTCGGCAGCGTTGACAGCGCGCGCCGGCCGCGCCATGTCGTGCCCGCCGACTGGTGGCAGGCGGCCGAGCCGGTGGGCGATTCGGTGGCCACTTCGGCAGACGCCTTTGCCTACGTCGGCGCCACCGTCGCACCCGGCTTCGATTTTGCGGATTTTGCTTTTGGCCGCGACGATGCCCAATTTGTTGCCGCCCTGCACCGCACCCAGCGGGTCGACCTGCAGCGGCTGCTCTGAAGCCACTGCGTCAGACCCCCGGCCCACCCGGCCCGGTGCGCAGGTTCTGCTCGACAAACTGGCGCGCCTGCAAGGCCGGGTCCACCGCCGCCGGCAAATAAAACGACAGCCGGTATTTGATGAGATGGCCGTTCATCGCGGTCAGGAAGGTGAACGATTGCACCGGCCTGGCCCCGCGCAGGAAACGAAACGACACGCTGCGAAAAGTGCGCCCGCCGATGACCAGATCCTGGGTCGCGCCGACTTCGAGCTGCGTGTAGTCGCCGCGCCTGGCGAGCGCCTGAACCTCGGTGATCGTGCCTTCGAAATGGGCCTTGAACTGGACATCGGCGACACCACCGGCCCAGTTGTTGCGGCGCAGGCCGTAGACATAGACGTCGAGCCAGCCGGCGCTGCTGTCGTAGCGGTGGCTGACACCGAGGCCGGGGCTGTCTTTCTCGAACGACGTACTGCCGCGGTAGCGCCATCCGGTGGCCGCGGCTGCGGGTGCGGGTGTTGGTGCTATCGACGGCTCCGCGGTCGCCCCGGGCCCCGCACCGGGCGGCGTGCCGCAGGCCACCAGCAGCATGGCAACGCACAGGGACAGCAACGCTCTCATCAAACACCCCCCTCGATCCAGTCGACGAGATCGGTTTTCAGTTTTTGCAAGTCGGCGCCTCGGGTGTACATCATGTGGCCAGCGTCGTAGTAACGGTGCGTCACGCGGGCCATCACGTCGGCCGGCACATCGAGCTGCGCCAGCGACCAGTCGCTCGCGCTGTACGGTGTGCCCAGATCGTAGCGGCCGCTGGCAACCAGCACCTTGAGGTGCGCGTTGCGGCGCAGCGCGCGTGCCAGGTCGGGTGTCGTGCAGGCGTAGCCATTGCCCTTGGCCTCGCCGCGGTTCCAGTTCCAGCCCTGGTGGACATCGATATTCAGCGCCTCGTAGCGCTGGTCGGTCTGCACCCCCAGCGGGCCGGCGTAATACGCCTGGGTGGCCATCCGGTAGGGCGCAACGATGGCGTCGATGCCGGGGTCGAACTCCCATTCGTGCGAGCGCATCGCGCCCATTGGCCCGGTGACACGCGACTCCAGCCGGCCGACGATGCGGCCCTGCGCGCGCATCGCTTCCATGAAATAGCAGCGGTCGCTGATGCGCAGGTTCTGCTGCTCGACAAACTCCGGCGCAAACCCGGTGAGTTCGCCGATGCGTTTGGCAATGCGGCTGCGCCGGCGGCCGTCGAGCCGTGCACCGGCGTGCAGGGCCGCGAGGTAGTCGCCGTTGGCAAACTCTTCGGCCGCCTCGCGTGCCGCCTGCGACGATGTGGCAAGCCCGCCCTTGAGCAGGCCGTGGTACTGCGAGGTGTTGGCCAGTGCCGGCAGGAACAGCGCATAAGGCAGATCGTTAGCCGGTGCAAAGACGATCGACTGCAAGTCCATCGCACAGGAGACCAGGATCACGCCCGACAGCGCGATGCCGCTGGACTGCAACTTGTCGGCCAGCGCCGCGCCGCGGGTGGTGCCGTAACTTTCGCCGACCAGATACAGCGGCGAGCCCCAGCGCTGGTGGCGCGTCAACCACAGGCGCATGACTTCGGTCAGCGCATCGACATCGCCATCGACCGAGAGCAACTTCTTGCGCGCCTCGTCGCTGGCGCCAAGCGACCAGCCGGTGTGCGGCGGGTCGATGAAGACGAGGTCAAAACGGTCGAACCAGCTCGCGTCGTTGTCGACCAGGCCATAGGGCGGCGCGGCGGCGTGACCATCGTCCTGGATGACCACGCGCTTCGGGCCGAGCGCGCCGACATGCAGCCACAGCGACGCCGACCCCGGCCCGCCGTTGAAGGCAAAACAGACCGGGCGTGTCGCCGCGTCGGCATCTTTTTTCAGGTACGCGGTGGTGAACACCGCGGCATCCGGCGGCGCGCCCGCCGACGATGCGCCGCTGGCCGCGACCGGCACAAATGCAGCGTGCACGGTGTAATCGAGCCGCTGGCCGCCGAGCAGCGCCGAGCCGGTGCTGACGGCCGGGCTGCGGGCGAGCAACTGGTCGACCGCATCGCGCTGGCGCTTGGCAGTGTCAGCCTCGGTACTGGCGGCGGCGGCGGTAGCGCTGGGGGAATTCTTGGATTCGCTCATCGGTGGATCTTGCGTGGGTCATCAGGCGGCACACGGTAGCCGACGCCGACCCGCCAGTGAATGGGCAATCGCCCGCAATCGCGCCGCAACCCCGCGACGCGCCTTCAGCCAGTGATCAGTTCGGCAAATCGCTTCAGATCGACATTGCCACCCGACAGGATCACGCCGACCCGCTTGCCTCGCAGATCGGGCAGGCCGGCGACACGTCTGAACAGCGCCGCCGCGGCCAGGCAGCCGGTGGGCTCGACGACGATCTTCATGCGTTCGGCAAAAAACCGCATCGCATCGACGAGCTGGGCGTCGCTGACGGTGACGATGCCACGCACGAGCTGCTGGATCACCGGGAAAGTGAGCTGGCCGCTGGCTCCAGTCTGCGCGCCATCGGCGATCGTCTGCGGCGTCTCGATGTGCACGATCTCGCCGCGCGCCAGCGACTGCTGGGTGTCGTTGCCGGACTCGGGCTCGACGCCCCAGACCTCGATCTCCGGCAGCAGGTGTGTTGCCGCCACCGCACAACCCGAAATGAGGCCACCACCGCCGACGCAGACCAGCAGCGCGTCGAGCGGGCCACCGCGGCCGAGCGTAGCCGCCTGCTCGACCAGCTCCAGCGCGGCCGTGCCCTGCCCGGCCATCACATCAGCGTGATCGAAAGGCGGGATCAGCGTCATGCCGCGCTCATCCGCGACCCGCTTGCCGATCGCTTCGCGGTCTTCGGTGTAGCGGTTGAAGATCAACACTTCGCTGCCCGGCTGGTCGGCTTGATAGGCCCGTGTCGCGGCGAGTTTGGCAGCCGGCGCATCGTGTGGCATCACGATCACGCTGGACATGCCGAGCAGGCGCGCCGACAGCGCGATCGCCTGCGCGTGGTTGCCCGAAGAAAAAGCGATCACACCGCGTTCGCGCTGCTGCGGCGTGAATTTCGACAACGCGTTGAACGCGCCGCGAAATTTGAACGCGCCCATGCGCTGAAAGTTTTCGGCCTTGAAAAATATCTCGGCACCCGTGCGTTCGTCTGCCGTGCACGAACTGAGCACCGGTGTTCGGTGGGCGTGGCCCTGCAGCCTCGCTGCGGCGGCGCGGATATCGTCGAAAGTGATGGCGAGGGTCATGCAGCGGGCCCCTGGAAAGCGTCTTGCCTGAAGGTGATGACGAAGGTGTCGCGGTGCGCCTCGGCGCCCGCGGTCAGTGGCTGGATCGGCGTGCTTTCGTGGATCATGCGGGCGTCGTCGAGCAGCAGCGCGCTCCACGGATGCTCCAGCGTGAAGCGCATGCCTTGCGGGCCTGCGGCGTCGAAGACCCGCGTCTCGCCGCCCTTGATGTGCTGCCGCGCCACCAGCAGCACGACGACCAGATCGACGCCGTCGCGGTGCGCGCCTTCGGGGGTCGGCCGACCGATGCCGCCGGTGCAGTCGATGCGAAACGGGTGCGCTTCGACAAACCAGCGCTCGACCCCCGGGCGCAGCGCATCAGCCAAGCCGGCCAGGCCGCGCAGCAGCGCCAGAAACGCCGGCGCCTGCTGCATGCCGGCTTCGATCGGCTCGAACCAGCGTTCGATGCCGCCGTGCAGCGCGTTGTATTCGACCGGCTGCCAATGCGCGCGGTGCGGCATGGCCTTCACGCTCTGCCGATCGACAACAAAACAGCTGTGGCGCCGACGCCGGTAGTGACCGCCGTCGCGCAAGTGCTGGTCGGGCATCAGGCCGTCCCAGTAGGGCGCCAGGCGGGCCAGGTCGGCGCTCGACAGGTCGGCCAGCGCCGAGGTGCCAGCGGCGTCGAGCACGGCATAACCCGCGGCGGCAAGCTGGCCGCGCAGGTCGGCCAGCGGGGTGATCGGGGGCGGTGGAGTCATGCTTGCGGGTGGTGGTGCTGATGCCGGTGCACGTCGGAGCGCGGTGTTGTTGTCACCACGACGCAGATCTGACCGGTCTACTGTGTTTTGTACCCGTCTGAGGAGACCGCTCTAGTCGTTTGTCAGCGGGTGTTGGGGTTGAGGCGTTAATGTGCCAGCACTGCCCACACCCAATGCCAATGAACTCCGTTTCGAGCGCCGAAGTGAATGCCGTTCAGCTGGTCGACATCATCGACTTCAAATGGCTGATGGCCCATGAAGGGCGCCATGTGCATGTTGAGCGCTTGCAGCGCGATGCGGCCTATGCCAGCGACTGCCTGGCGCACGCTGCCGCCTCGCCGAACGCTTCGCTGCGCGCTGCGGCACGGCGACTGCACGCAGCCTGGGCGCAGCCGGTGCCGGCGCCGGCGCGCTGAGGGCATCGCCGCCCGCCGAATGCGCTAATTTTCCTGCATCAGCTTCCACGCCGCCAGCAGGCCAAATACAACATTCAGCAGCGCGACGCTGGCCACCAGCAGCATGCCCAGCGTGCTCAGCGGCAAGGCCCGCAGCGCCCAGGTGCAGGCCGACGACAACAGGTTGAAAACCAGCATCTGCCAGAACAGCAGCTTGCCCGGCTGCCACAGGCGCCGCCACCTCATGTGCCCGACGTGCCCGATGCGTCCGATGCGCCCGATGTGCCCGCTGCCCCCGTTGCAGCTGCGGTGAAACGTTGGCGGGCCAGCGCCGCGCCGTCGGCGAGCGCACGCAGCTTGGCGATCGCCACTTCGCGGCTCATCGGCGCGAGGCCGCAGTTGGTGCAGGCGATGAGGCGATCGTGCGGCACGAACTGCAAGGCGCGGCCGATCGCGTCGGCGACTTCTTCGGCGGTTTCAATCCCATCGCTGGCGACATCGATGACACCGACCATCACGTCCTTGCCCTTGAGCAGCGCCATCAACTCGGCCGGCACATGCGAGTTCAAGCATTCAACGCTGACCTGGTCAATCGAGCTGCGGCTCAGTGCCGGAAAAATCTTTTCGTACTGGCGCCACTCGTTGCCGAGCGTCTTTTTCCAGTCGGTATTGGCCTTGATGCCGTAGCCGTAGCAGATGTGCACCGCCGTCGTGCAGGTCAGGCCCCGCGCCGCGCGCTCGAGTGCTTGCACGCCCCAGTCGGCGGCCTCGTCCATATAGACATTGAACGCCGGTTCGTCGAACTGCACGATGTCCACCCCGTCGGCCTGCAGCGCCAGCGCTTCCTGGTTCAGCAGTTCGGCAAAAGCGAAGGCCATCTTCACGCGGTCGCCGTAGAAACGATCGGCCACGGTATCGACGATGGTCATCGGCCCGGGCAAGGTGAACTTGATCCTGTGCGTGGTGTGCGCGCGTAGAAACTGCGCTTCCGTCGCGTGCACCCGGCCCTTGAGCCGCAGCGCCGAGACCACCTGCGGCACCATCGCCTTGTAGCGGTCGGCGCGGATGCCCATCTCGACCTTGTGTTCGAAGTCGATGCCGTCGACCTGCTCGAGGAAGCCATGCACAAAATGCTGGCGCGACTGCTCGCCGTCGCCGATCACCGTCAGGCCGGCGTCCTCCTGCGCCTTGATCCACAGCAGCGTCGCGTCGAGCTTGGCCTGCGCGAGCTCGGCGCCTTCGCCCTTCCACTGCGGCCAAAGTTTTTGCGTTTCTGCCAGCCAGGCGGGTTTGGGCAGGCTGCCGGCGATGGCGGTGTTGAACATGGACGCTTTCGGGTGGATGGCAACGGCGGTATCGGGCGGCGAGGTTACCGCAGCCCGGCCCGCCGGCGCCTCAACCGAGCTGCCAGCGGTCGCCGCTGTACAAACCTTCGGGGCGCTGCAATGCAGCCAAGGCCGCCGCGTCACCCCGCAGTTGCGCGCGCCACCACAAGCTGCTGATGTGGGCCACCACCGCGTGATGGGCCGGCTCAAGCGCCAATACCCCTGGCTCGCGTGCAAACGGGCCGCGGCCGTTGATGCGCCGCGCGCCGTTGCCAGCAAACGTGCTGTGGTCGGCGCCTTCGAGCCAGAGCAGGGCACGCTGGCCGGGCGGCAGGCCGTCGAAGATGTGCGCGCGACGGTCGCCGCCTTGGTAGGCGCCAAAGGGGTCGCCATCGAGCGAGCCGGTGATCGCCAGGAAAGGCCGGCGAATGGTGCCGAATTGCGCCTGCACCGGCATCTCTGAACGGTGTGTCGACGGGCTCAACGCGATGAACGCGCTGGGGCGCGGGTCGGCCAGCTCGGCCGGCACCGGGAACCGTTGCCCGGCCACCGCCTGCGCGGTCTGGGCACCAAAAGAATGGCCGGCCAGCCCGATGGCGTCGCTGCGCACCTCGCGCCAGCCGCTCGCGCCGACGGCATCGCCGGCATCGGCCAGGCGTCGGCGCTCGATCTCGTCGAGCGCAAAACGCACATCGGCAGCGCGGTTGATGAGCTGTTCGACGGTGCCCGCTGCACGCAGCGCGGTCAACCCGCCACGCAGCACCTCGGTGTCGCTGCCGGGATGCTGCAAGTGCACGACCACGCAGCCGGCGTCGCACCAGGCTCGACCCCAGACGTCGCCACCCTCGCGGCTGCCGCCCAGGCCGTGGGAGTGCAGCACCAGCGGCCAGGGGCCGGCAGCGGCCGGCCAACGGATGCGCACCGGCAGGTCGCGCTGACGCGCGTTGTCGCGCCAGGTTTCATCGACGACGCGGCTGGCGGCCAGCGCTGGCAGCGTGGTCGCCAACAGGCCCAATGTGGTGCCGGCTTGCAGCAGCCGGCGGCGAGTGCAGTGAACAGTCATGGCCGATTCTGGAGCCCGCCCCGCGCCATGCTGCGGATGCGTCGACAATCCGGCCTCAAGACCATGACCCTCACCAATCTCAGCGACATCGCCGACCTGAGCGCACGCCTGCGCGCCCTCGGCGCCAACGACCGCCACCTGCAGCACCTGCTGCGCACCTGGGCGCAGGCGCTGCCGCTGTCGCGTGCACGTCGCCTGCCGGAAAACTTCCTCCCCGCTGCGGTGCGTGCCGCCTGGCCCGGCATCGCCGCTGAACTGCAAAGTTTGGCATCGCTGCGCAGCGAGCATGCCGGTGCCGACGGTTCGGCGCGCCTGCTCGTCGGCCTGCACGATGGCCAGGCCGTCGAGGCGGTGCGCCTGCCGCGCGGCGGCCTGTGTGTATCGACGCAGGCCGGCTGCGCCGTCGGCTGCGTGTTCTGCATGACCGGCCGCGACGGCTTGCTGCGCCAGCTCGGCAGCGCCGAGATCGTGGCCCAGGTCGCGCTCGCACGCGGCGGGCCGCAGGGCCGCGCTGTGAACAAGGTCGTTTTCATGGGCATGGGCGAGCCGGCGCACAACCTCGATGCGGTGCTCGAAGCGATCGATCTGCTGGGCACCGCCGGCGCGATCGGGCACAAGAACCTGGTCTTCTCCACAGTCGGCGACGCCAGAGTTTTCGCTCGCCTGCCGCAGGGCCGCGTCAAACCCGCGCTGGCCCTGTCGCTGCACACCACCGACGCTGCATTGCGCTCGCGGCTGCTGCCACGCGCACCGCAGATCAGCCCGGCCGAGCTGGTCGAAGCGGGCGAGGTCTACGCCCGCACGGTCGGCTATCCGATCCAGTACCAGTGGACGCTGATGGCCGGCATCAACGACGGCGACGACGAGGTCGACGGCATCACGAAGCTGCTCAAAGGCCGCTACGCGATCATGAATCTGATCCCATTCAACCAGGTCGACGGCGTCGACTTTCGGCGCCCCTCGCCAGAGCGCGCCGCGGCGATGACGGTCGCGCTCAACCGGCGCGGCATCCTGACCCGGCTGCGCCAATCGGCCGGGCAGGATGTCGACGCCGGCTGTGGGCAATTGCGGTCGCGGTCGCGATCGGTCTCCATATCGCTGCCACCGGTGCGGGCGCCGGCCGCCGCAAACCGCGGTCAGATCAGTCGGGCTTGATGCCAGCGCGCAGCACGATCTCTTTCCAGACCTTTTGCTGCTGTCCGATATAGGCCGCAAATTCCGCCGGCGGCCCGCCGCCGCCGACCGCGCTGTCGCTCGCAAAACGCTCGGTGACCGAGTTCGATTTCAGCGCCTTCAGCGACTCTTCCTGCAAGCGCTTGACCACATCGGCCGGCGTGCCGGCCGGGGCCAGGATGCCGTACCACTGCGATGTCTCGAATCCTGCGAACCCCATTTCGGCCACCGTCGGCACGTCGGGCAGCGCGGGCAGGCGCTGCGCGGTGCCCACCGCCAGCGCACGCAGCTTGCCTGTGCGCACATGCGAGATCAACGCCGGCAGCCCGGTGGACGTGGTGTGGGTGCGGCCGGCGAGCAGGTCGGTCAGCATCGGCCCGGTACCGCGGTAGGGGATGTGGGTGATGAACATGCCGGTGACAAGCTTCAGATACTCCATCGCCAGATGCCCGGCGCTGGCATTGCCGGCGCTGCCGTAATTGAGCTTGCCGGGGTTCTTTTTCACATAGGCCACAAATTCGCGGAAGTCTTTTGCCGGCACATCGGGGTGGATCACAAACAGGTTCGGCACCTTGGCCAGCAAGGTGACCGGAATGAAATCCTTGTTCACGTCGAACGGTTGGTTCGGAAAAATGATCGGGTTCACCGCCAGCGAGCCGACATGGCCGAGGATGATGGTGTGACCATCGGGCGCGGTCTTGGCCACGTCCTGCATCGCCGG